>DATCVX010000162.1:0-1535 GCA_036566705.1 Arthrobacter sp.
CGTAGGTGTTCTGGCCGTGGACTACCGCCCACTCCAGGAACTCACCGGCCGCCACGAGGGACTCGAAATCCTCCCGGGACTTGAAAAAGTAGTGAACACCGTCCTGCTCACCGGGCCGCGGGGCACGGGTGGTGGCCGAGACGGAAAGCCAGACCTCGGGGTAGTTATCCCGGATGTAGGTGGACACGGTGCCTTTGCCAACAGCCGTCGGACCTGCGAGGACTGTCAGTCCCGGTTTCTTGCTCACGTATTCCTTTACGGCTTCGGTTCGGATGGGCGAACCGTGGCACGCCCTACTTCTCGTCTATAAAATCTACCAGCGCCTGGCGCTGGTGGATGCCCAGCCCGCGGACCCGCCGGGAAGCAGCGATTCCCAGCTGCTCCATAATGGCTGCCGCCCTGACCTTGCCGATGCCGGGCAGCGCTTCAAGGAGCTCCGCCACGCGCATCCGGGCCAGGGCGTCGTCCGCGGCCGCCGAGGTGATGATGTCGGCGGCCGACGTCTGGCCGTTCTTGAGCCGCTCTTTGGCCGCAGCCCTGGCAGCCCTGGCTGCTGCTGCCTTCTGCAGCGCGTCTGCGCGTTCCGACGCGGATAACGGTCGCAGGCTCATGGTGGACACCCCCGGTTTCGACGGATGCATCCAAGGCGGCCGCCATTGGACTTGTCCTGAAACCTACCCTCTGGTGCCCCGCGAATCAATGGACCCTCGCCAGGCCAGGTCAGGCTTCGCGAAGCCCGTCCAGCGTCCGGAGGGCGGCGTCCTGCAGTCCCTGGATGCCCGGGCCGGCGGCAAGGATGTCGCGGCTGGATGTTCCCAGCACCTGCGGGTACGCCGGACCGAACGTCCTGCGCAGGTCAGCCGGCGTGGCGCCCTGCGCCCCAAGCCCCGGGGCAAGGATGGGGCCCCGGACCGCCTGCAGGTCCAGCTGCAGGTCAGTCAGCGCCGAACCCACGGTGGCTCCGACCACGAGCCCGACGGACCCCAGCGGCCCCTCGTAGCGGCGGTTCTCCGTTGCTGCCGCCTCGGTGATCCGCCGGGCCACGGAGTCGGCGCCGCCGACGTGCTGGACGGATGCCCCCTCCGGGTTGGACGTCAGCGCCAGGACAAACACACCGCGGCCGTATTCCGCCGCGAGGTCCAGGGCCGGGCGGAGCGATTCGAATCCGAGGTACGGGCTGAGCGTCACCGAGTCGGCAGCCAGTGCCGACCCGTCCCGCAGCCAGGCGTCCGCGTATGCGGCCATGGTGGATCCGATATCGCCGCGCTTGGCATCCGCGATGGTCAGCACGGCCTCGTCGCGGGCGGCAGCCAGGAGTTCCTCAAGGACCGCCATGCCGGCCGAGCCGTGCCGCTCGTAAAGCGCAACCTGCGGCTTGACCGCGGCAGCGAGCGAACCGACCGCCTCCAGGACCGTCAGCGAGAAACGCCTCAGGCCGGCAGCGTCGTCGTCCAGTCCCCAGCTCTTAAGGAGCGCCGGGTGCGGGTCAATGCCCACGCACAGCGGTCCGCGGGCGGCCATGGCCGCCCCCAGCC
>DATCVX010000163.1:0-3273 GCA_036566705.1 Arthrobacter sp.
CCCGGCAGGGCCTCAATGGACCCGCGCCCGCGGACCTGCGCAGCCTTGTTGACCGGCGGAGGGAGGCGTACACCCGTGAACTCGAACGCCGCCACGTGCCCCGGCTTCTCCTCTCGGACGGAACAGAACCCGAAGCCGTACCGTCCGGCGATACCGGCGCGGCACCCGCGGTGCCCGGTACGCTCAGCGGCAGCCCGGCGTCGGCCGGCATTGTCAGCGCCGATGCGCGGGTCATCCTGGACCCGGTGGGAGCGCAGCTGGAACCGGGGGAGATCCTGGTGGCGCCGTCCACGGATCCCGGCTGGACACCGCTGTTCCTGACGGCAGGCGGCCTGGTTATGGAGATGGGCGGCCCTAATTCGCACGGTGCCGTGGTGGCGCGGGAGTACGGCATCCCGGCCGTGGTGGGCGTCCCGGACGCCACGGTCCTGCTGTCCAGCGGGCAAAGAATCACGGTGGACGGCGCCGCCGGAACCGTGGTGCCCGGGTAGCTGCTCCACCCCCGGAGACGGGGTAGTGTACGGGGCTCGTCTCAGGCGTAACCTGAACCTATGGGCTCCAATGACGGGGTGTGGGTGGCATGAGCCGGGCATGGCTGCGGTGGATGCCGGCGGCTGCAGTACCAGCCGTGATCGCCGTCGGCGTGCTGGCGGGATCCATCCCGGCACGCGCCGGCGACCCGCTGCCCGAAAAGACTCCAGCGCAGGTGCTCGTCCTCCTCGGCGGCCACACCGTCACCACCCTCTCCGGAACCGTGGCGCAAAGCTCCGAGCTGGGCCTGCCGGAGCTGCCCCAAACCGGCCCGTCCTCCGGACCTGCGTCTGCCGGCGGAGCAGCCTCGATCGCCGAACTCCTGACCGGCCAGCACACCGCACGGGTATATGTTGACGGGCCGTCGAAAGTCCGGATCCAAGTGGTGGACCGCCTCGCTGAACGCGACGTCATCCGCCGGGACGGCGAGATCTGGTTCTACAGCTCCAGGGACAATTCGGCCGCGCACCTGACGCTTCCGTCGTTCGCCCGGGACCTGCCGCTGACTGAACCGCCGACCGGCCCCACCCCGCCGGACCAGGTGCCAGCTCCGACGCCAGGGCTCCCTAAGCCTGAACTCCCGGCCCCCGGCCTGCCACTGCCACCGATTCCGGCACCGGACATGCCGATACCCGTGCCAATGCCGGAATATTCCCTTCCGACGCCGGAGGACATCGCCACCAGGCTGCTGGCCGCCGTGGACAGCTCAACCCAGGTCACAGTGGGCCCCGACGTGGAAGTCGCGGGCAGGGCGGCCTACAATCTGCTGCTGGAGCCTAGGACGCAGGGGACCTTGGTGGGGCGGGTGGCCATCGCCGTCGACGGCGAAACGGGACTGCCGCTCCGGGTCACGGTGACGGCACGTGACCAGGCCGAGCCCGCCTTCCAGGTCGGATTCACCAGCCTGTCCCTTGCGAAGCCCGACGATTCGCTCTTCACCTTCGCGCCGCCGCCCGGTGCCACCATCAAGGAACTGCAGTTGCCGTTGCCCGGTACCGGGCCCTGGCCTGTCATGTCGGACTACCCGGAACCGCCGGGCACGATCATCACGCCGGACACAGCCGCCGCGGAGATCTCCTCGGGGACCGGGCGCTCCCAGATGCCCGCAATGGCCCGGCCCACTGTGACGGGAACGGGCTGGGAAACAGTGATCGGGTTCCCCGCGGCACACGACGGACAGGGATCCATGATGACTGAATCCCTGCTGAAGGACCCGTTCCTGGCCCAGGCCGCCGCCGTCGTGCCCGGTGGACGGCTGCTGTCAACCACCCTGGTTAACGTGCTGATCACTGACGACGGACGGATCTTCGTGGGCATGGTTCCGGCGGAGCGGCTGCAGGCCGCAGCGGGCTCCGTGGCCAAGTGACCGCCGCTGTGGGCAGCAACGCAACAGGGACAACCGGGCTGACCATCGAAACGCAGGGCCTGACCAAGCGGTTCGGCCGTCAGGTTGCCGTGGACGGCGTCAACCTGGCCGTGCCTCACGGCTCCGTGTTCGGATTCCTGGGCCCCAACGGATCGGGAAAAACCACCACCATCCGCATGATGCTGGGCCTGGCCGCGGCGTCGTCGGGCACCGTCAGTGTCCTCGGGCTGGACATGCCGAACCGGCTGCATGAGGTCCTTCCCCGCGTGGGTGCCCTGGTGGAGGGGCCGGCCTTTTACCCTTTTCTGTCCGGCGCCGCCAACCTGCACCGGCTGGATGCCGCGAGCCGCAATGCGCACCCGGCCACGCGCCGGACCCGGGTGGGTGAGGCGCTGGAGCGGGTAGGGCTTTCGCATGCTGCCGGCAAGCGCGTCCATGCCTATTCGCTGGGGATGAAGCAGCGGCTGGGGATAGCGAATGCGCTGCTGTCCCCCCGCGAGCTCCTGGTTCTGGACGAGCCCACCAACGGGCTGGATCCGCAGGGAACCCGGGAAGTGCGGAACCTGGTCCGCTCGCTGGCCGCCGACGGAGCCACGGTGTTCGTCTCCAGCCACCTGCTGGCCGAGGTGGAGCAGATCTGCACGCACGCTGCCATTATGAGCACGGGCCGCCTGGTTGCCCAGGGCCCGCTCCCGGAACTCCGGCAGGCCGGTGAGGCCCGGATCCGCCTGTTAACGCCCGACGCCGGCACGGCCTTTGGCGTCCTGGCGCGGCTGGGGATGACTCCCGTGGCCGGCAGTCCCGAAACGGACGGGTCGGTGGTCACCGCCGTGTTGGGGACCGGCGCGGGCCCGGGTGCTTTGGCGGGGAATGGTTCCGTTGCACCGGAGGAGATCGTTGCCCGGCTGGTGGAAGCCGGGGTGCGGGTCCGCGGATTTTCGGTTGAACGCGAAAGCCTCGAGGACCGCTTCGTGGCGCTCACGGGGGAGGGGTTCGACGTTGCCCAGTAGCGTGCCGGGCGAGCTGCCCAACAGGTTTCCGCAGAGCGGGTCCGGTGCCCAGTCCAGGGGTGTCTCCAAGAGCGTCCCGGCGCGGGACCGCGCGGCGTCCAGTATTCCGCTCCTGGGTTCCGAACTAAGCGTCCTGTTCAGGCGCCGGCGCACCTGGGCGATGCTCCTGGCGCTGGCCGCCATACCCGTGCTGATCGCCGTCGCGGTCCGGCTCTCGTCCAGCGTCCCGTCGGGCCGCGGACCGGCCTTCCTGGACCGGATCTCACAGAACGGACTCTTCGTGGCGGTTACCGCGATGCTGGTGTCCGTCCCGTTGTTCCTTCCCCTGACCATCGGGGTTGTTGCCGGCGACACGATCGCGGGGGA
>DATCVX010000164.1:0-2976 GCA_036566705.1 Arthrobacter sp.
AGCTGTTCAAGGTGCTGGTGCAGGGCGTGTACCCGTGCGCGGAGCCCAAGGTCCAGGACCATTTCGCCGTACTCCACGAGCAGGTTGTCGTCACCTGAGCGGCGGTAAGTGACCGCTGGCCGGCCGGTACCTTCCGGCACCCGGCCCAGCACCCCGTCGTCGCCATCCCCGCGCGGGATGCTGACGGCGGGGGCGGAGGCCGCTGCGGTGATTCCGGCGGCGGTTACCTTCGCCATGTCCCCGGACCAGCCGGCGTCGCCGGGCAGGACCAGCTGCCGGCCGGGTCCTAAATCCTTGGCCGACGGCGCCTGGCTGGCCCGGACCGGAACGAACCGGACCTTGTCCCCCGGCCGGAGCTGGCCAAGCTTCCAGCGGTCGGCAGTTACCACGGTGACCGGGCAGACGAACCCGCCCAGGCTGGGGCCATCGGGGCCGAGCAGGATCGGGGTATCGCCGGTGAAGTCCAGCGCCCCCACCGAGTACGCGGTGTCGTGGATATTGGACGGGTGCAGGCCGGCCTCGCCGCCGTCGGTCCGGGCCCAGCGCGGCTTGGGGCCGGTCAGCCGGACGCCGGTGCGGGCGGAGTTGAAGTGGACCTCATACTCGGCGGCATACAGCTCTTCGATGTCTTCGCGCTGGAAGAACTCCGGAGCACCGTGCGGGCCTTCCGTCACGGCCAGCTCCCAGGTGGAGGCCAGCGCGGGCCGGCTGTCCAGCGGAACCTCTGTTGTAACTGCACCGGCGGCGGGCTGTACAGCGCGGAGCACGTCGCCGGCGCGCAGGACCCGTCCGGCGTGCCCGCCGAACTGGCCCAGCGTGAAGGTGGAGGCGCTGCCGAGGTACTCCGGAATGTCCAGGCCGCCCTGGAACAGGATGTACCCGCGGAGCCCGTGCCCCGCCGCGGTGCCGACGTCGAGCGTTCCTCCCGCCGGAACCGTCACCGGCGCCCAGGAGGGCACCTCCGCCCCGTCGACAGTCACCGTTGCCTCCGCGCCGGTGACGCAGACGGTGGTGGGGTGAGTGAAGGTCAGGCTGGGACCGGTCATGGTGAATTCCAGGCCGGGAGCGCCTTCGGCGTTGCCCACCGCGGTGTTTCCAAGCCGGAAGGACAGATCGTCCATGGGACCGCTGGGTGGAACGCCGATCTGCCACAGTCCGGTCCGGCCGGGCCAGTCCTGGACGCTGGTCTGCAGGCCGGGACGGCCCACGGAGATTCGCGGTTCGGGGTCGCCCACGTTGTCCAGGGTGCTGGTGGAATGGTGGACCCGGCGGACCACGTCCAGGGCGGTGGCGGCGCGGAGCATCCCCAGGTTCGTTTCGATTCCGTCGATCCGTGTGATTTCCAGGGCTGCGGCGAGCCGGTCGAGGGCTTCGGTACGGCCCGCGCCGAAGGTGATGATCTTGCCCAGGAGGGGATCGTAATTGGTGGAAACTTCTGTGCCTGTTTCCGCCCAGGCATCCACCCTCGCTGCTTCTGCCCCCGGGTAAACGGCGTTCGTGACGGTGCCGGCGCTGGGCTGGAAGCCGCGCGCAGGGTCCTCGGCGTAGACGCGGGCTTCCACGGCGTGGCCAGTCACAGGCAGGCTGTCCGGCACTCCTTCAAGGACGGTTGCGGCTTCGTTTCCGCCCTGGGCCAGACGGAGCATCCACTCCACCAGGTCCACGCCGGTGACGGCCTCGGTGACGGGATGCTCCACCTGGAGGCGGGCGTTGACTTCGAGGAAGGACGCCTCTTTGCGGGTGGAGTCGTAGACGAATTCAACTGTGCCGGCGGAGCGGTAGTTGAGGGAAGCGCAGAGTGCACGGGAGCTGCGGTGGAGTTCTTCCCGCAGCCCTTCCGGCAGGTCCGGGGCGGGTGCCTCTTCGAGGACTTTCTGGTGTCGGCGCTGGAGGGTGCAGTCCCTGTCGCCCAGGCTGACAACCCGGCCTTCGCCGTCGCCAAACACCTGGACCTCGATGTGGCGCGCATTTTCCACATACCGTTCGGCGAAGACGCCGGCCGTGCCGAAGCTGGCACCGGCCAGGCGGGCGACGCGCGGGAAGCTTTCCACCAGTTCAGCCTCGGTGCGGCAGACGGTCATGCCGATGCCGCCGCCACCGCCGGTGGCCTTGAGCATCAGGGGGAAGCCAATGGCGGTGCTGGCCGCGACGGCGTCGTCCACATCCTCCAGCAGCCCTGAACCGGCGATCATCGGCACCCCGGCCGCCCGGGCGGCGTCGCGCGCGGTGTGCTTGGTGCCGAAGATGCGCAGCTGCTCGGGGGTCGGGCCCACAAAGACGAGCCCGGCCGCTTCCACTGCCTCGGCGAAGGCGGCGTCCTCGGACAGGAAGCCGTAGCCGGGGTGGATGGCGCCGGCTCCGGTGGACTTGGCGGCGTTGATCAGCGCGTCCACGCGGAGATAGGACTCCTTGGCCGGCGCCGGCCCGAGGAGCACTGCTTCGTCTGCCAGCCGGACGTGTTTGGCGCCCCGGTCCGCCTCGGAGAACACGGCAACGGTCCGGAGTCCCAGCTTCTTCGCGGATTCGATGATGCGGCAGGCAATTTCGCCGCGGTTTGCGATCAGCAGGGTATCGAAAGTGCTCACTTGCCTGCCTCCGGCCGGGTGACGATCATGCGGACTGGGGTGGGGTTGAAGCCGTTGCAGGGGTTGTTGACCTGCGGGCAGTTGGAGACGAGCACCAGGGTGTCCACCTCGGCGCGCAGCGCCACCCGTTTTCCGGGGGCGGACAGCCCGTCGACGATTCCCAGGGCACCATCCGGGTCCACGGGAACGTTCATGAACCAGTTGATGTTGGACGCCAGGTCCCGCTTCCTTAGGCCCCAGCGCGAGCCCTCGATCAGGAAGTTTTCCACGCAGGCATGCTGTTCACGGGTGTGCTGCCCGTAGCGGAGCGTATTGGACTCCTGCGAGCAGGCGCCGCCGATGGTGTCGTGCACTCCCACCTCGTCAGCAACAACGGTCATCAGGGGCGCTC
>DATCVX010000165.1:0-4572 GCA_036566705.1 Arthrobacter sp.
TATCAAGAACGGCGGAACCCTTGAACAGCTCGCCCGGGTACGAACAGCCGTGTTCGACAAGACCGGAACACTCACGCACGGCAGGCCCACACTGCACGGCATCAGGGTCTCGCCGGCAGCCCCGGGCCTGATGACCGGGGATCGGCTCCTTCAGCTGGCCGCTTCGGCGGAGCAGTACTCCTCCCACGTCCTTGCCGCCTCCGTGATGGAGGCGGCCCGGGACAGGGGCCTGGAACTGCTGGAAGGGACCGGTGCATTTGAACACGCCACCCAGGGCGTGACCGCCACCTGCGGCAACCACACGGTGGTGGTCGGCAAACCCGACTTTGTCCGTTCCGTCACTTCGGGGTTCGAGGATGCCGGGGTAGCCGGTGGACAACTGGCAGTCTACGTGGGCGTTGACGGACGTTTTGGGGGAGCGCTGATCATGAGCGACCCGCTGCGGGAGAACGCGGTGAGCACACTCGCCGACCTGCGCCGGCTCGGAGTCAGGGAAACTCTCCTGCTCACCGGCGACGCACGGGCCACCGCCGAACAGATCGCTGCGGGAGTCGGGATCACGCGTTTCGAGTCAGGTTGCCTGCCGGGGGACAAGGTCTCCATTGTGGCGGGGCTGCGGGAACGGCCCGTCATGATGGTGGGCGACGGCGTCAATGACGCTCCCGTCCTCGCCGCCGCAGACGTCGGCGTCGCCATGGGCGCGAAAGGGTCAACCGCGGCGAGCGAGTCGGCCGACGTCGTCATCATGCTCGACGACCTGTCCAAAGCGGCGCTGGCAGTCGATATCGGCCAGCGCACCGTCCGGATAGCGCTCGCGAGCATCTGGACGGGCATTCTGCTGAGCGTCGCGCTGATGGTTGCGGCGGTGTTCGGTTTCATCCCGGCCGTGGCCGGCGCCCTCCTCCAGGAGCTGGTCGACCTGGCCACGATCCTGAACGCGCTCCGGGCATTGCACGGGGTGCGCCGTCCCAGCGCGAGGATGGCGGGCGGCACTCCAGCGAGCGTCGCGGCATTAAGGTGAGGGCCGACGTCGGCCCTCACCTCCGCGGGGACGTTCAGGTCCCAGCCGGGTCCAGCGGCGGCCACCAGCGGGAGGGCGGATTGATCACAAACCGGCGGCCGCTGACCTCGGTGGGCGTGACACGCACCAGGTGGTCCTTGCTGCCCGCCTGCCAGGGTGACAGCCCGGCGTCAGCTGCCTCCTGGAAGTCCTCCTTCGATCCCACAACAGAGGCGGTCCCCTTGATGATGACGCTCCACGCGATGGTGCCGTAGTCATTCAGGCCGTCGGCCTCCACGGCGACCGGGCTGCCGGCGGCTACAGCATCCAGCTTCGTCCCCGGACCAGTGCGGAAGATTACCGTTCCGAAGTCGGGGACGTAGTTCACCGGGAAGATCTCAGGCCCGCCATCAGTTGATACGGCGACGCGGCAGACTGAAGCCGACCGGAGGTATTTCCAGCAGTCATGGGTGTCGAGGACTTCTGTTTCCTGCGCAGAAGCATCGCTTTTCATATTGCCGGCTCCTGCTTTACGTCCGTAAGGCGCCGGATTGGGGTTATTACGGTTGGGCACGGCAGATGCGTCAGGACGGCGTGGGCAGTGGAGCCGAGCAGAAGCCGCTTAAAGCCGCCCCGGCCGCGGCTTCCCACCACAAGCATCTGAGCGTCAGCAGCCGCCTTCACCAGCGCAGCGGCAGGTTCGACGTCTGTCTTCAGAACTTTGTGGACGACGAGATCGGGGTAATCCTGGGCCAGTCCGGAGATCGTCTCAGACAGCACGATCTGCTCCTCCTCGATCGCAAGCTGGGCCAAATTCCTTGTGAGCAGTCCGCTGTCGATCCATCGGTCAGGTGCCCGGAAAGCGTAGACAACTGTCAGCTCCTGGCCCTCCCGGTCTGCCTCCGCGGCAGCAAACGCAACGGCATGGGTGGCATCTTCAGACCCGTCAACACCTACAACCACGCCGCGCCGGCCTTCGACCTCCTGGTCGCCGATGACTGCGACGGGGCATTTCGCTGCGGCGGCGATCTGCAGGGCGCGGTCGGTCAGCGAGCCGCCCAGATGGGGCGCGCCTGACCCGACCACAAGCATCGACACTTTGGTGGAGTACCTCCGCAGCGAACCGGCGACGCCTCCCTCCAGGACCTTGGTTGTGACCTCAACCGGAACGGTGCCCCGCACGCGCCCGGCAGCGGTTTCCAACAGTTCTTCGCCCTTCTCCAGCAGCACTCCGGTCCAGGGGATAGGTTCTGCGACCCAGCGGTCATCGACCACGTGCAGCAGGACCAGCGGCAGCCCTTCACGGGCAGCCCGGTGTGCAGCCCACTTGACGGCTGCCTGGCTTTGCGGAGAGTCGTTGGTTGCGACTGCGATCGGTTTAGACGTTCTCACGGCTGGTCTTCCTTTTTCCATTTTCGGGGCTGTGTACAACAAGGACGGGGCAGTGCGCATGGGCCACACAGGCTGAGCTGACGGATCCCAGGAGCAGGCCGCCGAATCCACCGTGGCCGCGCCTGCCCACCACGATCATGTCGGCGTGGCGGCTGGCATCTATCAGCGAGTCCCTCGGGTGCCCCCGGACGACCCGCGGGATGACGTTCGGCGGAATGTCCTTCCCAAAGGCCTGTTCAATGGCTTCATTGAGGATGAGCATGACGCGTTCCTCAAAGCGGTCTATGCCCATCGCCACGTACCCGGCGTAAACCTGGGGATCATCCCAGTAGGCGGTGGCAAGCACCTTTGCCCTAAGCGGGGCAGCAAGGCGCTGGGCCTGCCGGAGGGCTTCCACCGAGGCCCCCGACCCGTCCACTCCCACCACGAATGTGGCGATGTCTGACGCTGATTCCTCCATTGCCGCTTCCCTTCACTACGCTCTGAGTGACTCCAGCCTGAGGCGTAACGCAGCGCGGCTGTAGGGCCGAAAGTCACCTAGAAGCTCGAAGAACTGCCTGAACCGGAGAAGCTGCCTCCGCTGCTGCCATAGCCTGTAGTGCTGCCGCCGCCCCGGGCAGTGCTGACGCTGCCCACACCGGTGTTCAGGCCCGAGTTGAAGGCAGGAACTGAGAAGAAGTAATAGGACGGGTAGACCGTTCCCAGGATGCTGGGTTCGTAGCGCCGCCTGCGGTGGTCCAGGCCATCCTGCGCATTCTGCATCTCCCTGCGCATGAGCTTTGCTTCACGCTCGGTCTTGGCGAAGCCATCGATCACGGTGTCCGCGTGGTTCTTCAAAAGCGTCGAGAGGTGGGTGCGGGCCTCACGAAGGCGGTCCAGGGCTGCTTCGGGGCTGATGGCCCCGTCAGCGAGCTGGGCGGTCCATCGCTCTATCTCCTGCAGGCTTTGGTCGCGGAAGGACCTCAGGGCCGCTGCGGTGGCAGAGCCGCCCTGGCCGTGGCGTTTGCTGAGCAGCTGTTCAAGTCCGGCGAGATCGCTGCGGAAGGGTGCGAGCTGGCGGTCCCATGCAGTGGGCCAGGTGCTGGCGCGGTTCAACAGCGCATTGCTGTCGGCAATGACGTCGTCCAGGGCGTCCAGTTCGGCGGCTGCGTCTGCATACTCCCGCACAAGCTTAAGGTTCGATCGCCGGCTTAACGCCTTCGGTGCCAGGGCATGGACCCGGTTCGAGAGCCCGGTCGCGGCGTTGTAACGGTTAAGGAAGGTGCGGTGCTTCTCCAGGACACTGCTGCCGTAGGAGGAGGCCTCGGGAATCGTGCCGGCATTCAGTTCGGTGACGTCCAGGTCCGTGCTGACACTGGTGTAGCTCCGGTCTCCCCTTTCCAGCTCCTTCCGGCTGGCGGCCCGGGTCACGGCGCGAAGGATCAGCAACGCGGCAGCCCCCAGGGCGGCGGCCGCGCCGGTCACCCAGGCTGAAATCACGAAGGCAGCGGACCGGTACCAGGGCTGGTTGATCAGTTCGGCCCCGCGCCGGACCCCTGCGATGGTTCCGTCGGTCCATTGGGCGTCCCGCAGGAGATCCTTTGCGGCGTTTTGAATGTCATCGCGTTGTTCAAGGGATACCTTGCGGTCTTCCCCCATGTACGTTCCCACGTGCCGGCCCACAGGATCGAGGGCGAAGATGAAGAGCCCGTCGGCCCACTTCTGTCCGTCGGGGCTGATCCATTCCGGGTGTTCGGCACGGGCGAACCTGAGGACCTCCTCGTTCATGTTGTCCGCGGCACTGCCGTTGTAGGTGTACACAGCCACCCTGGTGGGTTCGTAGAACTCAGTGGCAGTGATGGCCGGGACCATGGTGCTGCGGTCCAGGACTCCCGCCCGGTCCTCAACAACAACATCCGTGGGCGTGAGCGCGAGGGCCGCCTGCCCGCTGCCGAGCAGCAGGACAAGCAACAGCAGCGGCCAGATCCTTCTCCACCGGGCACCGCGGTCCGCGGGGGTGGCGCCGCCACGGTATTTCACGGGTTTCATAGTGAAAGAATCCACCCGGGCAAGCGGACCCTGACAGGGCCAAAAGACACCGGAGCGGGCTGTCATCCTTCAAGCGGGGCTGACGGCGGGGCGTTCTGCCAGAGTCCGATCACGTTTCCCTCGCTGTCCCGGAAATAGGCGTTCCAGCCTGA
>DATCVX010000166.1:0-5883 GCA_036566705.1 Arthrobacter sp.
ACGCGCTCCAGCCGGACCATCGGCAAGGGGCCGCGTGCGGGCGAGACGGTTCCCGTCAGCACCAACACCCACGTCACCGGGGTGCTGGTGCACGAGTCCGGTGCGCTGTCCACGCTGGTGATGAGCTTCGACGCCGTGGCCACCCAGTCCGCCAACCTGGAAATCCACGGTGACGCCGGCTCGCTGATCGTCCCCGATCCCAACCGGTTCGACGGCGACGTGAAGCTCCGGACACTCGGCGGCGAGGGCTGGGAGGTGCTTCCCGTGTCGGCAGGTTATGTCGGCTCCGCCAGGGGCTTCGGACTGCACGACATCGCAGTCACGCCCGCCGGAGCCGAACCACGGGCCGGAGGGCAGCTGGCCTTCCATGTGCTGGAAGTGATGGAGTCCGTGCTGGAATCGGCCGCACTGGGCCAGTCCGTGAAGATGGCGAGCCGGTGCGACCGGCCGGAGGCCGTGCCGCTGACGGAGCTGAGCGGCTGAGGCAGCGCCGGGGGCTTAACTTACCCCTGGACGGCCGGTCGGCCCACGGCCCGCCGCTTGCTGGCAACACGCACCGGCGGGACATGAGGCGGCGCAGGCCGTCTCCTCGCGGCTGCCCCAAAGAACTGGCTGGCCCTCAAGGGAAGGCATAAGGCTGCCCTGCGTGACGAAGCGGGAACCGCCGCCGCTCTGTACAGGCGTCCACCACCCAGTTTCGGTGCAGTGGTCGCCGGTCCGCAGGAGCTGTCCGGGGCTGCTTCCCCGGCGGATAGTGAGTGGAAGATGCATGACTGTTCCTTGCGTGGGTCTGGGGTAAGGGCCGGCCGTGACCGGGGGGAGACCGCCGTAGACCTCGGCGGCCTCCCTTTGATCGGTTCCGGCGTCAGTCGTCCTCGGCTGCGCCTTCCATAACGGCCGTGGGTGCGATGTAGCCGTTCGGGTCGATCACCCAGCCGGCGTCGTGGGCCGGGGCCGCGACCTCGGGCGCCCATTCAAGGCGTACGCGGTCATCGCCCGGGTTGATCACCAGGAGCTCACCGGTACCGGGGGTCGCGGCTCCCTCGCCGCCCTCAATGCAATGGAACTCCCGCCAGCTTTTTGCCGGGACAGAGAATGAGTCGGACGGGCCCAACTCCAGAGTGGTTCCTGCGTCCCCGTTGAGCGTAACGGCCCAGCGTCCGGACTTCACGAGCACCACCTGCGGGCGGTCGTGGCGGTGCCGAAGCACGCCTTCGCCCGGCTGGGCCCGCAACCAGGCCAGGTTGAAGCTGTGCGGCTCGTGGATCGGCGGCACCTGGCGGCGGTCCTCGGACATGCCGTAACCGATCACGAGGCTCAGCTCCGCACCGCCGCCTGGCAGAGAGTTGCACAGCAATGCGTGCCGGCTGTAGGTGCGGTCACCGGGCTGAACCACGCGGGAGCGCATCTGCTCCGGGGTGTAGGTGGTCAGCTCATCGATGAAATGCTGTTGCATCGGCTTGATGAGGGCCACGCCTTCCGGAAGCTCGTCGCCAGCCACGGTATCGATCAGGCGGTTGTCTGCCGTTAGGTGCAGCCCATAGGACTCGGCTTCCCGGAGCACGGACGGGCCCCAGATGATTCCGCCTGTGTCGTCCCTGCCAAGGACCGTGTAGAGAATCCCTTCGTCCGGCCCTTCATTGGTGAAGCCGCGGAAGATCCAGGTGGGAACGGAGATGATGTCGCCGTCCTTGGCGATGTACTCCCCCTGCTTGCCATCTGCGCCCCAGCGGAGCCGGAACTCGCCTCCGAGGTTGATGAACACTTCGGCAGTGAAATGCAGGTGCAGGTTGTTGCTGATGCCGTTGGGCATCCCGGCCGCTCCGGTGTTGAAGCCGTGCGGCTCAGTCAGGTTGACGTATTGGTTGGGGTTCTGGGAAACGCCCGGGCCGACGAAGGCGTAGTTCTCCTTCTGGTCCGAACCCGGGGTCCGGCAGTCGATGAAGGCCGCGTTGCATGCGACCCAGTCTGTGCGTCGGATGGTCCGCCGCTGGATCTCACTGCTGTCGATGTTCTGCGCTGAATCAATGGTGCTGGTCATGATGATCCCTCCTTCAGGGATGTGGATCCGTAGATCGGGAGTCAGTAGATGTTGGCGGCCGGTTCAGGACCGTCGCCGCGGGTGGCGTTGATCTGCGCCCGGATGGCGATGTCGTCCCACAGCTTCACCTCATTGACGATCCGGCCGTTCTGGACGAGGAACTGCGAAATGCCCAGGACGTCCACCGGCTTGCCGGTAACGGCGCCGTAGCGAGCCTGGCCGATGTAGTCGCCCGTGAACTTCCATGTCACGGCTATCCGGAGGCCGCCATAGCGGGGATCGTCATGCGTCTGGATGTCACGGACCTCAAACTGGCCGCCGGGGAAGGCGTCCAGGAACCGCAGCATCTGCCGGCGGTAGCCTTCGGGGCGGATGATGAGTTCGTGGCCGACCGTGTGGAGCGTCAGGTCGCGGACAAAGAATTCGTCCACCTTCTTAAGGTCACGGTCGTTCCACACCTGCTGGATCATGGCCAGGACATTCTCGACCTCACCGCGATGGTCATCCGGCCGGGGGCCCGAGTCGCCGACGGCGATGACGTCTGCGGGCGCGGATTCGGTGAACGAGCCGGTGTAGCCCCGGAATGCCTTGGTGCGTGCGACCTCGTCGGGGTCGAGTCCGCGGCGGAGGGCATGGGCAAGCTCGTCACGGACCACCCATTCTTCGACCATCCGGCCACGGCGGTACAGGCAGTTGGCGATCGTAGAGCCGACAACCTTGAAACCTTCCTCACCGGAGAGGACGAGGTGGGAGCTGAGGAAGGCATCGTTACCCCTGGCTTCCCAGATCACGTCGCCCGCTTGGCCGATATGTTCAGGCGACTGTGAGATGCGCATCAGGCAGCCTTCGATGACTTCCTGGCGCGTGGTGGACGTGCCGTAGGAGCCATGAACGATGGAGTCGGGCTCGTAATTGTCGCGGATGAAGCCAATCTGGCGCTCAACCCAGATGTAGTCGGTGACCTCGCGGATGAAGTCGTCAGGATCGTTGTAGGGCTTGTAGGCAGCGGGGTCGAGAGACACGCTTTCACTCGCTTTCAGGAGCTGATGTTAGGTGGGGACAACAGCGAGTGTATGCGTATGCACAACCTGCTGGCAACCCCTTTTCGCTGAACTTTTCCGTCAGCGCCGGGTCAGTGGATGCGGCCCAGCGTGTCGCGCATGACCAGCCGGGACTGGAAGGCAGACTCTTCGACAGGCCGGCCGGGGCTCTCGATCCGCTCGATAAGCAGGTCGGCCGCACGGCGCACCATGGCGTCCAGGTCGTAGGCGATGGTGGTCAGCCGGATGATGGGCCAGGAAGCGGAGGGGAGGTCGTCGAAGCCCACAATGGACACGTCGCCGGGGACATCGGCACCCGCACTGCGCGCGGCGTTGAGGGCGCCGAATGCCACGACGTCATTGCCGCAGACGACGGCCGTGGGCGGCTCCGGCATCTTCAGGAAGCGTTCCGTGCCGGCCTGGCCGGTGGTGGTGTCGAACGGACCCCGGTGGACATACTTCGCGGGGATCGAAATGCCATGGTGGGCGAGTGCATCGCGCAGTGCAATTTCACGATTAATGGCGGTACTGGTGTTGGCCGGTCCGAGGATCGCCGCTATCCGGCGGTGGCCCCGCTCGAAGAGGACATCGGCGGCCTCGCCCATGCCCTGCGCGGGATCCACCACCGCCGAATCAGCCTGGACAGCCGCGGATGTACGGTTGAAGTACACAAAGGGAAGCCCACGGTCACGCAGCCTGAGCGGCACCACGGAGTCGATTGTCGAGGTCGCCAGGAGCACACCGTCGAGCCCGTTGGAGATGAGCCGCTCCGCGACGACGTCGTTGTCCGCGGCCTCGGTGTGCAGCATCAGCTGGTAGCCGCGCGACTCCAACTGGTGGAAGGCGGGCGCGATAATGTGCGGATAGAACTGGTTTTCCAGGTCCGTGAGCAGGAGGCCAATGCGCCGGGTCCGCCCGCTGGACAGGGCCCGGCCGGCGTCACTGGGGACGTAGCCCAGCCGTTCGGCAGCCTTGCGGACGCGCTCCTTCGTGGCTTCGGAGACACGCGGATCGTCCCGCAGCGCGCGGGACACGGTCGGCTGTGAAACGCCGGCGAGCTGCGCGACATCACGGCTGGTGACAGTCATCTAGTTCTCCCTACGGTCTTCGGCGTCGCGGACGCCGCAAGGTTCTATCGAATCAGACTATTGACCTTGGTGTTGGCCCGTTCCTATTATAGACATACGTATGCAGAAACCAAGGAGCAATTGTGGTCAAGTACCTGAAGCAAGCACCGTCCAAATCGTTCGCCGACACCAGCCAGGCCGACGTGGCCGAGCGCGTCGGCCAGATCATCGCGGAAATCCGAACCGACGGCGACGCAGCCGTCCGCAAATACGCCGAACTCTTCGACAAGCAGACCACTGAGACGTTCCGGCTTTCTGACACCCAGATCGAAGAGATCATGGGAACCCTGGACCAGCAGGTCATCGACGACATCGTCTTCGTCCAGAAGCAGGTCCGCACCTTTGCCCAGGCGCAGCGGGACTCGATGCAGGATGTCGAGATCGAGACCCTTCCGGGCGTCTTCCTTGGCCACCGGCACGTTCCGGTGCAGGCCGCCGGCGCATACATCCCAGGCGGCAAGTACCCCCTCACAGCCTCGGCACACATGACGATCATCACCGCCAAGGTTGCCGGAGTCCCCCGGGTCGTGGCCTGCACGCCGCCGATCCGCGGTGAAATACCGGCCGCGACGATCGCCGCGATGAAGCTGGCAGGCGCCGATGAGATCTACTTGCTGGGCGGCGTCCAGGCTGTCGCATCGATGGCGCTCGGCACCGAATCGATCAACCGCGTGGACATGATCGCCGGTCCCGGCAACGCCTACGTCGCCGAGGCCAAGAGGCAGCTTTTCGGTGAGATCGGCATCGATCTCTTCGCCGGGCCCACGGAGATCCTCATCATCGCCGACGCCGACGCCGACCCGTTCGTTGTCGCCGTCGACCTGCTCTCCCAGGCCGAGCACGGACCGGACTCCCCCGCGATCCTCGTGACCACCTCTGAAAAGGTGGCCCGCGCGGCGCTCGAGCACATCGAACGCATCCTGCCCGACATGCCGACGAAGGACTTCGCCGAGCCTGCGTGGCGTAACTGGGGCCAGGTCATCGTCGTCGACGACCTCGATGAGGCGTACAGCGTCGCGGACCAGTTCGCGGCCGAGCACGTGCAGGTCTTCACCGCCGACCCCGCGGCGGCGCTGACCAAGATGCATAATTACGGCGCGCTCTTCCTGGGCGAGAACACGTGCGTCTCCTACGGCGACAAGGTGATCGGCACCAACCATGTCCTCCCCACGCTCGGGGCTGCGAGGTACACGGGCGGCCTCTGGGTGGGGAAGTACCTCAAGACCGTGACGTACCAGACCATCGAGAATGCGGAATCATCCGCCGAGCTGGGCCGGGTCCTGGGCCGGGCCGCACGCGTTGAGCTCTTCGAGGGGCACGCCCGTTCAGGAGACGTGCGTGCCTGGCGCCATGGCGGCGAGCGGTTCGAATGGATCGACCGCGCCCTGGCGGGCACTACCTCCGCAGGCGCAACCCGATGACAGCCCTCGCCGGCCGCACGGCGCTCGTCACGGGCGGCGGCACTGGGCTCGGTGCGGCCATCGCGCGGGCCCTTTACGACGCCGGTGCCCACGTTGTGGTCGCAGGCCGCCGTCCGGAGCCCCTCAAGGAAGTCGCAGCAGCTCTCGGGGACGGCGCAAGCTGGCGCGTTGTGGACGTGGCAGATCCCGCCTCCGTGGACCAGCTCGAAAAGAGCCTGCGCGGGACCGACGTGTCGATCCTCGTCAACAACGCC
>DATCVX010000167.1:0-2950 GCA_036566705.1 Arthrobacter sp.
CTGAGCAACGAAAGCACGACGACGTTCCGCCACGACCCGTCTACGCGTTGCGACGACCGTCTGCGGGTTCCCTCAACAGTGAACCCGAACCGCTTCAGGGACGAAATGGACCTGTGGTTTGTTGGATTTACATCGCATTCGACACGCCCTGCACCGCAGGAAAAAACCCAGTCGAGCAGCGCGAGCTTCACCTCATGGTTGACCCTCATTCCCCAGAACGCAGGGCTGACGAGGGTCCGGCCGATTTTTACGCGCTCTGTCGGCGTGTGTGACTCCGTGATGCCGGTGGTGCCGACGAAAAGCGGGCCGCCGGGCAGCCGGGTGTAGTGAACAGAAAAAATCCGAAGCCCGCTGTATCGCTGATTAATGAATCGAACCATCTCCTCGTGTGAGGCTGGCCGGAGGAGGCCATCCGCGAACCCCGCCGCCCAGACATCGTCGTTGGCGAGGATGTGCGCCAGGTCCTGGACATCGTCTGGGCCGAATGGGGACAGAGTAAAGCGTCCCGTCACAGTTCGGAGCGTCGGAAGGGTGCGGGGCAGGCGAAGCGTCACAGGGACCTTTCGGTTCGGGAAAACGATCCTTGAGGGGCGTCCGCCGGATCGTCCGGACAGCTTCCTGGACAGGTGCGAACGCAAGATGAACGGGGAGCAATCAATCCGCCTTAAGCCAAACCAGCGGCTGTACACACATCCCGGACGGTGTGGCGCCGGGCCCGGCTGTTACATTTCGAATTCGCTTATGGGAGGGACCGAATTCGCGCTCGCAACTGTCATTACGGCGGCTGAGCTCGCCCGACTATGGATGGCGGCCAGAGACTTGATAGGACATGATCGGAACATGCACCGATCCGGAAAGACTCCATCCTGGGCGGTCCCGCCGGCCCTGCGGGGCTACAGGATCGAGTGGCTGCGCCACGACCTGGTGGCGGGTGCCGCGCTCTTTGCGATCTTGGTCCCGGCGGGGATGGCGTACGCCCAGGCCGCCGGACTTCCACCGGTGACCGGACTGTACGCGACGGTAGTGCCCCTGATTGTCTATGCAGCGGTCGGCCCATCGCGTGTTCTGGTGCTGGGGCCGGATTCCTCACTCGCCCCGATGATCGTTGCAGCCTTGGTTCCCCTGGCCGCGGATAACGAGCAGAAGTCCGTCGCGCTGGCGGGCCTTCTGGCGATCCTGATAGGCGCCATCTTGCTGTTTGGTTCGGCGCTGAGGCTAGGTGTCGTCACTGGACTGTTGTCGAAGCCCATCCGGCTCGGCTATCTCAACGGCATCGCCTTGCTGGTAGCTGTGTCCCAGCTTCCCACCCTCCTGGGGATCTCCGTGGAGGGCGGCACACCATGGGAAAAACTCATCGCCGCCGTACCAAAGGTGCTCGCAGGCGAGACCAATTTGACGGCGTTACTGCTCGGCGTGGTCTCACTGGCGCTTATCTGGGTTCCCCGCTGGCTGAAATGGAAAATTCCGGGCGTGCTCATTGCGGTTGTTGTGTCCTGCATCGCCGTGGCCCTGCTAGGACTCCACGAGAGTTTAAAGGTCACAGGAGCCCTCCCGCAGGGTCTCCCTGCACCGGCCCTCGGCGGAATTGGCTGGGCCGACGTGCTGGCACTGTTGCCCGCCGCCGCAGCGATCGCACTCATTGTCTTCGTTGATACCGGAACCTTGTCCCAATCCCTGGCCGCGGCAGAGGACGGGAGGGTATCCGGCAACCATGAAATGGCAGCCCTGGGTGCGGCGAACGCCGCCAGCGGGCTACTGGGTGGCTTCCCGGTATCGGCCAGCACATCCCGCACTCCGGTGGCAGTCGAGTCCGGGGCTAAATCCCAGCTCACAGGGGTTACTGGCGCTGTCCTGGTGCTCGGCTTCATGTTCGTGGCGCCCGGAGTCACCGAGTTCCTGCCCGCCACAACCCTTGCCGCCATCGTCATCGCCGCAGCCGCAGCAATAGCCGACCCGGCCGGTGTCCGGCGGCTCATCGGCATGAGCCGCAGTGAATCATTAGTGATGCTCGCGGCATTCCTGGGGATCACCATACTGGGCGTCCTCCCGGGCATCGCCGTTGCCATCGGCCTGGCAATCCTGGACTTCCTTCGGCGGGCCTGGGACCCCTACCGTGCTGAACTGGTGGACGTACCCGGGGTACCGGGATACCACGACGTGAGCCGTCATCCGGACGGGAAACGCATCCCTGGCCTGTTGATCCTGCGTTTCGACGCCCCGCTGTTCTTCGGCAACGGAGCCTTGCTGGGGTCCTTCGTGCGGAACGAACTGGACCAGGCGGCGGACGGCATTGAACGCGTGGTGCTGGCGGCAGAACCAGTGACGGGAATCGACACGACTGCACTGGACGAGTTGGTCCAACTTGACGAATGGCTGGATCGGCACGGCGTAGACCTGGTGTTTGCCGAGCTCAAAGGCCCGGTCAAAGACCGATTGCTGCAGTACGGCATGGGCGCACGCTTCTCTCCCGAACATTTCTACCCAACGGTGAGCGAAGCAGTGAGAGCGTTCCAAAAGGAAGATGGGATGCAGTAGGAAACGGTTATCCCGCGTGGACGAACGAGGACACCGCCTCGCTGCGCAGGGTCATGCCAGCATTCCGCGATCATCGGCGGCAGCGAGACGGCAACCTCCCTGAATCCCCGGTCCTCGCGCGGCGGCCGCCCCGACCACGCCCACGGCCCTGTCGGAGAAAAGGCCCATTCTCCGCGGTCCCGCTCAAGTAAGGCTGCCAGGACCCGGATGTCCTGACTTTCGGCCAAGTTCCGGGAGTCTTCCTGATCCCGGCCGGCGTCCAGGCGTTCAGTTTCCAATTACATGGCGTCCACTTGAGAGCCACCGGGCATTGTCCGGGCAAGTGAACAGTATGGGGCGGCCCCCGACGGGGCATCACCTCTTATCTGGAGACTGCCTAAAATGAAATATGCAAAGCTGCTGACCGCAGCCGCCA
>DATCVX010000168.1:0-2016 GCA_036566705.1 Arthrobacter sp.
GGGTCCTCCGGCTGGGCAACACGCGGAGCTGATAGGCCGTTATTGTCAGACCCCGGTTGCACACTGGATTTATGGAAAACCAACTGGTTCAGGAATTTCACGTCACGTACTTCGATGCCGATTCCGGCAGGATCCGGGCCGAGAGCTTTGACACGCAGGCAGAAGCCGAGCGCTTCGCTGACCGTTCCTGCTCCGGCGAGGAGTCGTGGGCCGTCATCGACGCCGTCGCCATCGAGCAGGCACGCATCGCCGCTTAAAGCAGCCAGCCCCGCCCAGCCCGGATAAGCCGGGAAGGGCGGGGCTAACGGCACCCCGTCACGGGACGCCGGTCCTGTCAGTGGGCTTTAGGCGAAGTCGGAGACGGCAGGATCCGGGCCGATCCTGCCCTCTCCGCTGGCAGTCCGGTCCAGGCCGTTGATGGCTTCGACGTCGCCGGAGTCGAGGGCGATGTCCAAAGCCGCGAAGTTCTCCCGGATGCGGGACTCAGTGACCGACTTCGGGATGACGACGTTGCCTACCGCCAGGTGCCAGGCAATGACCACCTGGGCGGGCGTCGCCTGGTGCTTGGCGGCAATGGCGGCCACGGTTGCATCCTCCAGGAGCTCGCCGCCCTGTCCCAGCGGGGACCACGCCTGGGTGATGATGCCCTGGGACGCACCGAACTCGCGCAGTTCGCGCTGGTTGAAGTACGGGTGCAGCTCGATCTGGTGGATGGCCGGAACCACGCCGGTTTCGTCGATCAGGCGATGCAGGCCCTCGACCGTAAAGTTCGAAACGCCGATGGACCGGACACGGCCGCGCTTCTGGAGCTCAATCAGGGCCTTCCAAGTGTCCACGTACTTGTCCTGCTGAGGCTGCATCCAGTGGATCAGGTACAGATCCAGGGTCTCGAGGCCCAGCCGGTCCAGGGATTCCTCGAAGGCCGCAAGGGTGGCCTCGTAGCCCTGGTCGGCGTTCCACAGCTTGGTGGTGATGAAGATTTCCTCGGCGGAAAGGCCGGAGGAGGCAATCGCACGGCCGACGCCTGCCTCGTTGCCATAGATCTTGGCGGTGTCGATGTGGCGGAAACCGGCCTCGAATGCCTGGCGGACCACCTTCTCCGCGACGCCGTCCTCAACCTGCCACACACCATATCCAAGCTGGGGAATGGTGTGTCCGTCGTTAAAAGTGAGTGTGGGAGTAGAAGAAGTCATTCCGCCATGGTGCCAAACGATCGCCGGTGGCCGAAACGAAACGGCCCCGCTAAGCCACACGCTTAACCGGGAATACTCCCGGGCTATCGGCCGGCGGCGTCCTCGGCGAGGCGGCGTTCGGCATCGGCCACCTGTTCGAACACGGACTCGGCGCGTCGCCGGACTGACGCCGCCCCCACCGGGACCGGCCCCACGGCAAGCCGCAGCATCGCGGCCGCCTCTGCCGTGGTTGCCAACGAATTTCCGGCCTTGGACAGCGACCGGTGGACGCCGGCAAGGGGCCCCGGAATGTCCAGGCCGTCGCTGGGCGACCGCCGCTGGGCTTCCACGCAGATTTCGCGGACGCGTTCCAGGAGTCCGGCCAGTTCGTTGGCGATTTCAACGAGCTCGGCGTACAGCTGGTCGTCCTCGACGCCCTCCAGCACCTGGTGGTACCGGTCCAGGCCACGGTGGAACCTGTCGTGGGCCCGGCGCCACAGGCCCTGGCCGAGTTCGGCGTCGTCTTTTCGCCCTTGTCGGGCGGCGGTAAAGAATCCCAAAAAGAACCTACAGGTACTGGCCGGGACCGTGGTCCGGATCCTGCGGCTGTCCAGGATTGCCCGAAGCATGCCCCCGGCCTGCCGCGGAGGCGCGTTGCGGCTCGCCGTTCTCGCCAATAACAACCCCGGGAGCAATCACGGTTCCTGGCGGAAGCTGCCTGAGCTGGAGCTGCGCTGCCGCATGTTCCCTGGCGGCGTGCTGGGCTGCAATGGCCGTCTGGATTCCGTGGAAGAGTCCTTCCAGCCAACCCACCAGCTGGGCCTGGGCGATGCGGAGCTCGGCA
>DATCVX010000169.1:0-2661 GCA_036566705.1 Arthrobacter sp.
GGGCCCGGCGACGCAACGGACCGCTATGGCTACTGGCCCGCGAGGTTTGCCCGGGACAACGGTCCGGCCCTGGTCCCGGACATTCCCCGCCACGCCACCCAGGTCATCGATGTCCGCGACCTTGCCGGGTGGATCCTTGCCGCTGCGTCACAGGGCGTCACGGGGGCACTCAATGCGGTGGGGGACCAGGTGCCCTTCGGTGACTACCTTGAGGCGTCGAAAACAGCCGCCGCCTTTGAAGGCGAGGTCGTGTCGGCGTCAGAGGGCTGGCTCGTGGAACACGGGATCGATTACTGGGCAGGGCCGGATTCCCTGCCGCTGTGGCTGCCGCCGGACCACGAAGGATTCTGCGCCCGCAGCAATCAGGCAGCCACGGCCGCCGGGCTGACGCTGCGGCCCTGGCAGGAAACCGTGGCTGACACCCTGGCGGACGAGCGCAGCCGCGGCCTGACCCGCCGCCGCAAGGCCGGGCTGGCTCCCGCGACGGAAGCCCGGCTCGTGCGGGAGCTGCTTCAAAGCCGCTGAGCCCCGTGCACCCCACCTGACCGGCATTTAACGCCGTCAAACGGCGTTTTGACTGCGTTAGCTGCCAGCTGGTCGGGGTGGTCAGGCGGTAAGGGTCACCGGGTCGTGATGCACGGGAAAATTGACGCTGCGGGCAATAAAGCAGACCTGGTTGGCTTCGTGGTGCATCTGCCCGGCGAGCCCTGCGTGCGCGGGATCCGCCAGCGTCACCCGCGGGTGCAGCGTCACGGATTCAAACTGCCCGCTGCCGTCCCGGTTCAGCCGCATCAACCCCGTGGCCTCGTCCCGGTAGTCGGTGACCACCACACCGTGCCGCACTGCCACGTGCAGGAACGACAGCATGTGGCACTGGGCCAGGGCGGCCAGGAGCAGCTGCTCGGGGTTGTAGCGTGACTTGTCGCCGTGGAACGTCGGGTCGGCGGAACCCGGGAGGACCGGCAACCCCGGGATCAGGACATCATGGTCCCGCGAATATCCGCGGTATGACGATGTTCCCTCACCCAGGTTGCCGGTCCACTGCACCGTCAGCGAATAGTGGTGCTCACCCAGTCCCATAGCGCCGGCCTAGGCCTGCCCGGGAAGGACGTCAGCGGCACGGGCCCGCAGCGCCCGGGCAACGCCGTCGCGGTTTTCCAGCATCATGCGGCGCAGGGCGGCGCTTTCGGCCGGGAGCGCCGCCAGGAAGTCGTCCGTCCGGTCGATCGTGGCCTGCGTGGTCAGCTGTGCCGGGTACAGCCCGACGACGATCTGCTGGGCCAGCGCGTGCGTGCGGCTGGCGACAATCCCGGGAACGGCCGCGAAGTACTTTTCCGCGTACGGTTCCAGGAGGGAGCGGTCCAGGACCCGGGTGAAGCCCGCGACCGCCGAGCCCTGCAAGGCGTTGGACAGGTCACCCTTGACCACGATCGACTCCCAGGCGGCGGCCTTGGCATCGGGGGTGGGGATCGCAGCCTTTGCCAGGGCGGCGGCGTTCTGGCCGCTGGCGGTGTTGTCCCTTTCCAGCTCGGCGTTGATGTCTTCGGTGCCCAGCCGGCCGCCGGCCACCAGCGATGCCACGAGCTCCCACCGCAGGTCCTGGTCCACGGCCAGCCCCTCCAGCGTTGCCGTGCCCGACAGCAGTCCGGCGATGGTGTCCAGCTGCCCGGTGCTGCGTGCCAGCAGGGCAAAGGACTTCACAAACTGCAGCTGCGCGTCGGACCCGCCCGGTACCGCGTTGGCGAGGTTCCAGAGGGTGTCCACGGCGGCCACGGCGGTGGCCTCCCGGTGCTCCTCGGCAACGTAGAAGTTCAGGGTGGTGGCCAGCTGGCGGAGCTGGACCAGGATCACGGAGGAATCCGATTCCGCGGCCACGTTGGCCAGGATCAGCTCCACGTAGCGGCGTGCCGGGGTCTCGCCGTCGCGTGCGGCATCCCAGGCGGAATTCCACACCAGCGTCCGCGGCAGGCTCTCGCTGAAGTCTTTCAGGTGCGCCGTCGCGGTCGCCAGGGACTTCTCGTCCAGCCTGACCTTGGCGTACGCGAGGTCGTCGTCGTTGACCAGGATCAGGTCCGGCTGCGCCAGGCCTGCCAGGGCAGGCACCTCGGTGCGTTCGCCGTCGACGTCGAGCTCTTCGCGGTGCACCCGCTCCAGCTTTCCGGCGCCATTGAGGTTGTAGAAGCCAACGGCCAGGCGGTGCGGCCGGATGGTGGGCCAGTCCGCAACCGCCGACTGGATGATGGCAAAGGACGTGAGGTTCCCGTCGGCGTCGGTCTCCAGCTCGGGCTTGAGCGTGTTGACGCCGGCGGTCTCCAGCCAAAGCCGGCCCCACCGGTCCAGGTCGCGGCCGCTTGCCTTCTCCAGCTCCACCATGAGGTCGCTGAGCTCGGTGTTCCGCCACGCGTGCTTGCCGAAGTATTCCCGGACGCCGGCCATGAACTGTTCCGGCCCGACCCACGCCACCAGTTGGCGCAGCACCGAGGCGCCCTTGGCGTAGGTGATGCCGTCGAAGTTGACCTCCACATCCTCGAGGTCGTTGATTTCGGCGAAAATCGGATGCGTGGTGGGCAGCTGGTCCTGGCGGTAGGCCCAGGACTTCTCCACCGAGGCGAACGTGGTCCACGCACTGGTGAAGGACGTGTTTTCCACCGCGGCGAGGTG
>DATCVX010000170.1:0-5051 GCA_036566705.1 Arthrobacter sp.
GGAGTCCTGGGAACGGACGAGGAAGGCGACCGCATCATCAGCGGCCTGCAGGCAGAAGGCGTGGACACCTCAGCGGTGATCCGCGACCCCGCCGTCAAAACAGGCGCCAGCGTGATTGTGGTCAGCACGGCCTCCGAAAGCCGGGCCATCGTCACCCGCCCCGTGCCACCGGTCAGCTTCCCTGCGGAGGGCCGCTTCCGTGAAATGCTGGACTCCGCCGCCTGGGTCCACGTGGACCACCTGGGCTGGAACGCCGTCGCCTCAATCCCCGGGCTGAACCCCGGCGACCTCAACATCAGCGTGGACGCCGGCAACCCCATCCCTTCCTTCAGCCCGCGCGGCGTTGCCCTTTACGTTCCAACCGTCGAGCGGCTCAGCGCCGAGTACGGCGGGCGGCTGGCCGTTGAGGAGCTACTCCAGAAAGCCATCGACGACGGCGCCTCCGCAGTCGTCGCGACGGCCGGCGCCGAGGGCGCCTGGGTGAAGTCCGGCAACGGTCCTGCGATCCATGTTCCGGCCACGCCGGCCACCATCCTGTCCACCCTCGGCGCCGGCGACGTCTACCACGGAGCCCTCCTCGCCGCCGTCGCAGCCGGCCTCCCGCTCGTCGACGCCGCAGCTTTCGCCGGCCGCACCGCCTCCGCCTCCTGCGAAGGACTGGATGGCCGCTCCAAAATCCCGCACCAGACCATTACTCCCGCCCTAGCCACCAACCACACCGCCTAGCTGAAAGAAGCAGCACATGACCCCCACAGACCTCTCACCCCTCCAGCGCCCGTCCGGCGCATTCGCGATGCTCGCCGTGGACCAGCGCGAGGCGATGCGCAATATGATCGCCGAACACCAGGACGCCCCCGTTACGGACCAGGACCTCCAGGACTTCAAGCTCCAGGCCGCCAAAATCCTCACCCCCTATGCCTCCGGCGTCCTCATCGACCGGCAGTTCGCCCTCGACCGGGCCATCGAGGACGGCGTGGTTGACCCCGGCTGCGGACTCATCGCCTCCGCCGACCACTTTGAATCCGCGCACGGCGAGCTTGTGGGCGAAGTGACCATCGACCGCCTCGTGGACCCGCACAAATACGCCGCCCTCGGCGTCAAGGCCCTCAAGCTGCTGGTGCTGTACCGCCCGGACGAGCCCGCCGACGGACGCGTGGCAATGGTCCGCGAATTCGTCGAGATCTGTAAGTCCGCCGGGCTCATCAGCATCATCGAACCAGTTTCCCGCAAGCCGCTGGCCGGCGGCGACTTCGACTGGAACGCAGGGATCTTGGCGGCAGCCAAGGAACTGGGCAGCCTGGGTGCGGACCTTTACAAGGCCGAGGTTCCCTTCCACGGCCAGGCCCCGGAAGCCGAGGTCCGCGCCGCCTGCGCCGCCCTGACCAACGCCATCGACGGACCCTGGGTGGTGCTGTCATCGGGCGTCCCCGAGGACGTCTTCCCGGACGCCGTCCGGTGGGCCTGCCTCGAAGGCGCCAGCGGCTTCCTCTCCGGACGCGCCGTCTGGGCGTCCTGCATCGGCGCCCCCGACGTCGTCGAATCCCTGTCAACAGACGCCGTCCGGCGGCTGCAGCGCCTCTGCGCCGTGGTGGACGACGCCGTCTCCGCCCAAAGGACCACTGCATGAACATTCCCGTCGCGCCAAAGCGCTTCCTGGTAACAGCCATTCCGTAGACATCAAGCAAGACACAGCAAACACTCAACGAGGAGATTATTGTGAGTCAGATTTCACGCAGGCAGGCCATCGCTATTCTCGGAGCCCTGGGCTTCGGAGCAACTGCGGCAGCGTGCGCCGGCCCCGGCGGTACTACGGCACCCGGCGGAACCACGGGGCCGGCCGCCCCGGCCACCGGCAACGTCACGGGCAAGGTCTCCTTCGCCCACTGGCGCGGCGAAGACAAGGCGGTGTTCGACGAGCTCATCAAGAAGTTCGCGGCACTGCACGACGGCGTGGAGGTGGTCCAGGACATCTCCACCTCCAACGACTACAACGCCCAGGGCCTGCAAAAGGTCCGCGGTGCAGCCATCGGCGACGCATTCGCCACCTTCCGCGGCGCCCAGTTCAAGAACTTCACCGAGGCGGGAATCTACACAGAACTCAAGGACAGCAAGGCAGCAACCAACTACCAGCCGGGCCTCCTCAGCGCCGGCCAGTCAGGCAAAAACCAGCTGGGACTGCCCTACCAGGTGGTGTTCCCCATGCCCATGGCCAACGCCGACCTGTTCGACAAAGCCGGCGCAGAGATCGCCCCGAAAAACTGGGACGGCTTCCTGGCGATGTGCGAAAAGCTGGCAGCCTCCGGGGTCACTCCCATCTCCTGGCCGGGCGGCGACGTCGGAAACGGCGGCCAGCTCTTCAACTGCATGATCGCCAACAACGCCCCGGTGGACGATATGTGCGCCCAGATCGAGCAGGGCAAGCTGAAGGTCACCGACGACTGGTTCATCAAGATGCTCAACCAGTACAAGGACCTGGTCCCGTACCTGCAGCCCAACGCCACGGGCACCGCCGTGGAGCCTGCCCAGAACCTGTTCTCGCAGGGGAAGGCTGCCATGCTCGCCACCGGCTCCTACCACATCGCCGCAGTCCGCGGCCTGGGCGCCCAGTTCCCCATCGAGCTGGTGTTCCCGAACACCTCGGACGGAAACGCCAAGTACGAGGGCGTCTACAACGCCACGTTCATCCTGGGCGTGAACTCTGCCAGCAAGAACCAGGCCGCCGCAGCCGCGTGGATCGACTTCCTGTCCGAGCCGGAGAACGCCGGCTACTACGCCAACAAGACGGCCCAGCACGTGTCCGTGAACAACGTGGACTACACCAACCCGGACCTTAAGCGGTTGAGCCCGTGGCTGGAAAAGAAGACGGCGCTGGCGGCGCGGTTCCAGTTCCAAAACCTCGACGTCCGCAACGCCGTTGAAGCCAGCGCCACGGCCGTCATCTCCGGCACCAGCCCGGAGCAGGCAGCGGAGGCCGCCCAGAAGATTGTTGACGAACGGCTATGAGCATCCATCCCGGGACGGCGTCCACACGGAAGGCGCCGGACAACCATACGGAAACTGACGCCGCGAAGAAGCGCCGCCGCTCGCCCACCCGGGTGAATCCGGCACTGTACCTCTTCCCTCTTCCCGCGGTGGCCGTCATCGCCTTCTTCCTGGTGATGCCCACCCTGCAGGCTTTCCAGTACGCCATCACGGACTGGAACGGCTTCTCGGCGGCCTTCAATTACGTGGGTCTCGACAACTTCATCCGGGCGTTCACCAAGGACTCGCTCTTCACCAACGCGCTGACGAACAACCTGAAATTTGTGCTGCTTGTGGTGATCGCGCAGACGCTGTTCTCGCTGATCCTGGCGCTGCTGCTGACGAAGAACTCCCGGGGAAGCGTGCTGCTCCGGGCCCTGTTCTTCTTCCCCACCATCCTGTCCTCGGTCTCGGTGGCCTTCATTTGGAAGTTCATCTACGATCCCAACTTCGGGCTGGCCAACTCTGTCCTGGGCGGCGTGGGCCTGGAATCACTCCAGGGCTCCTACCTGGGTGACAACGCCCAGGCCCTGTACTGGGTGGCAGTGACCCAGGTGTGGTTCCACGCCGGGCAGATGATGGTGGTGTACATCGCCGGCTTGCAGGCCATTCCGCGGGAACTCTACGAGGCAGCGGAAATGGACGGCGCCAACAAGTGGCAGCAGTTCAAGTCCATCACCTGGCCGTTCGTGGCCCCGGCAACGTCCATCGTGGTGGCCTACACCACGGTGCAGTCGTTCAAGGCCTTCGACCTGATCCTGGGCATTGCGGGCAATCCGCCCAAGCAGTCCCTGGACATCCTTTCCACCCGTATTTACAGCACCTTTGCCAACTCGGAGTTCGGCTACGCCGCTGCCCAATCGATCATCTTCATGGCGATGATCGCCCTGGTCACCTGGCTGCAGCGCCGGCTGCTCCGCCTCACCCCGAAGGGGGAATGACAGCATGCTTGCGTCAATAACCCGCCGCGGAATCCTCGCGATCTACGCGGTCATCATCATCGTTCCGCTGACCGTGGTGGGGTTCGGCAGCTTTAAATCCACGCAGGAACTGTTCGCGGGTCCATTCAGCCTGCCGCAGTCCCTCTCCCCCGCCAACTACGCCGAGGTGGTGGGCGGCCAGGACCTGGGCTCGTCCTTCATGAACAGCGTGATTGTCACGGCCATCTCCGTGCCGCTCACCCTGTTCCTTGCCAGCCTGGCCGGCTACGCCGTGTCCCGGCTCCGCGGCTTTATGTCCTGGGCCATCTTCGGTTTCCTGGTCCTGGGCATGGCCATCCCTGCCCAGGCCAACATGGTGCCGCTGTACGTCCTTTTCGGGCGGCTGGGACTGCTGGACAGCCTGGCCGGCCTAGTGGTGGCCAACCTCGTGTCCACGCTGCCCATCGCCGTCTTCATCCTGGGCGGTTTCATGCGGACGCTGCCGAAGGAATTGTATGAAGCCTCCTCGATCGACGGCACCGGCCCGTGGCGGACGTACGTGTCCATCGCGCTGCCACTGTCCGCCCCGTCGGTGGCCGCTGCCGCGATCTTCCTGTTCGTGATCCATTGGAACGAGCTGCTGTACCCGCTGCTGTTCATCCAGTCACCGGGCAACCGGACGCTGCCGCTGGCGCTGCTCAGCTTCCAGGGCGAGTTCCAGACCAACTACCCGCTCCTGTTCGCCGGCGTCATCCTTGCGTCCCTGCCCGTGGTAGTGGCGTACGTCTTCCTGCAGCGGTACTTCGTAGCCGGGATCACCGCGGGCGCCAGCAAGGGATGAGGAACCCGGACCTCCACCAGCCCAACGAAAGGCAACACACGTGAACCTGAAATCAGCCCGACACCTGGTGAATGGAACCTGGCACACGGCCGGCAGTTCCAAGGACGTGACCGACCCCGGAAACGGCAGCACCATAGGCGAAGTCGCGTGGGGTACGGCGGACGACGCCACCAAAGCGGCCGATGCCGCGGCCGACGCCTTCGGTTCCTGGTCCCGCACCACGGCCCGCAGCCGGGCGGACCTGCTCCGCAACGCAGCGGACCTCCTGG
>DATCVX010000171.1:0-2635 GCA_036566705.1 Arthrobacter sp.
GGGGCCACCCTGGTCCAGGGCTACACGGCATTCCTCTACGAAGGGCCCTTCTGGGCGGCCCGGATCAACCGGCAGCTGGCGAAGAACCGCCGGGCCTAAGGGGCCCGAAAGACAAAAAACCCCGGCGGGTGAACCCGCCGGGGTTTTCTGTAGCTGGGGGCCGTGATGCGCATGCACAGGCCGGAATGTTCAGGAGGGGTATTCGCCGCGTTTGACGAGCGGTTTCGGCAAGCGGAGTTTGCGGAACTGCAGCGACCGCATGGAGCCGTACCAGACAACTCCGCGCTCCACCTCGCCGAACTTTTCCGCCAGCCGCTTGCGGAGCTTGCGGGAGAGGATGAACACGTCCACAAAAACGGCCAGGAACATCACCCAGAAACCGCCCAGGACATAAATCATCTGTTCGCTGGTGGACGGCACCACAAGCGAAATGATGACAAAGACCAGCGCACCGAACATCAGGTACTCGCCCAGGCTGAAGCGGGCGTCGACGTAGTCGCGGGCAAAGCGCTTCTGCGGGCCCTTGTCCCGCAGCGGCAGGAATTTCTCGTCGCCGGTATCGAGGGCCTGCCGCATTTTCGTGCGCTGGTCCTGGATTGCCTGCCGTTCAGCCGCCTTCGAAGCCTTGCGGTCCTCCGGCACCAACGGGCGCTTACGCGCCGCCTCCTGCGCTTTGCGCTTGGGGGTGGGCACGCCCTTGCCTGCCGCGGCGTCCTGCCGGGCGGCTGCTTCCGCGGCCTGCTGGTCTATGGTTTCCTGCGCCGAGGGCGCTTCCTTTTTACGTCCGAACACCCCAACAGAATACCCTGCGGGGCGGCGCCTCCGGCCCCGTGACGAACGGAGTCCGGGTGCCCGGTTGTGGTCCCGCCCACACAGCCTTCCGGCGCAGGTAGTGTTTTGCCATGACTTCTCCTACAGCGGCGACCCCGCGCAACTCCGGCAGTCCTGCAGGCGCCACCCATGCCGATGAACTCCGCCGTTCCATCGACCGCGCTTTTGGTGCCACGGTGACCCGGCTCAAGGACCTGGTGTCCATACCGGGCATCGCCTGGCCAAGCTTCGACCCCGAACCCCTTGACCGCAGCGCCCAGGCCGTGGCCGAACTCCTGCGGGGGACGGGCGTGGACGATGTCCGGATCCTGCGGTGCGACAAAGAGGACGGCACAGCGGGAGGGCCCGCCGTCGTTGCCCGGCGCATGGCCTCGGCAGGCAAGCCGACCATCCTCCTGTACGCCCACCATGACGTTCAGCCGCCGGGAGACCCGGCCTTGTGGGAGACGGAGCCGTTTACCGCCGTCGAAAAGGACGGCAGGCTCTACGGCCGCGGCGCTGCCGACGACAAAGCAGGAATCATGGCGCACGTGGCGGCTTTCTCGGCCGTCTCTGAAGTCCTCGCCGACCGTTTCGGCCTGGGCGTGACCTTCTTCTTCGAGGGGGAGGAGGAAGCCGGATCACCCACGTTCCGCTCCTTCCTTGAAGCCCACCGTGAACTGCTCCGCGCCGACGTGATCGTCGTCGCGGACTCCAGCAACTGGAAAGTAGGCATTCCTGCCCTGACCACCAGCCTGCGCGGACTGGTTGACGGAACCATCGAGGTGCAGGTGCTCGAGCATGCTGTGCACTCCGGGATGTTCGGTGGTCCCGTGCTGGATGCCCCGACGTTGCTGGCCCGCCTGATCGCCACCTTGCACGACGCTGAAGGCAACGTCGCCGTCCCGGGCCTGGTTTCACGCGACGATGTGGCTGTGGATCTCACCGAGGCCGAATACAGGGCGGATGCCTCGGTGCTTGAGGGCGTCCGGCTGGCGGGCTCCGGCACCATCGCCTCGCGGCTCTGGACCAAGCCGGCCCTGTCGATTATTGGCTTCGACGCTCCTGCCGTGGACATGGCGTCGAACACGCTGCTGCCACGGGCCCGGGCGAAATTCAGCCTGCGGCTCGCGCCCGGACAGGTTCCCGCCGAAGCGATGGACGCCGTCCGGCGGCATGTTGAGGCCAACGCGCCGTTCGGGGCGAAGGTGGTGTTCACCCCGGGGGAGAGCGGCAGTTCCTTCCTGACCGACACCTCATCCAAGGCCGCGTCGCTGGCACTCTGGGCACTGGGCGAAGCCTGGGGTGTGCCGGCGGTGGAAATGGGCATCGGCGGTTCCATTCCGTTCATCGCCGACCTGACGGAGCTGTACCCGGACGTGCAGATCCTCGTCACCGGCGTCGAGGACCCCGATTCCCGCGCGCACAGTGCCAACGAGTCCCTTCATCTTGGGGACTTCAGGAACGCCATCGTGGCGGAGGCACTGCTCCTTGCCCGGCTGAATGCGGACGGGCTGGACTGAACGTTCGACGGCGGCAGCGGACAGCGGTGCCGCCGTCGAGGTTGCGGGACGCGCCCGGGGAACAACCATCCGGCTTCCATGGTTACGTCAGGAGTTAGAGCTACACGTCTGACCGACGTAGCATGTAGCTATAGCCCATACCGTTTCCGTAGGGGCAGGTTCCGCTGATGCGGGGCCGCCAGGGACCGTCCTAAGAAGGTAGGCCAATGAGCACCGCAACCAATGAGAACAGCACCGAAACCACCAGCGCTGCCAGCGATGAACTGGCCGCCCACGAGGTCAAGCTGACTGACGTGGCCGCA
>DATCVX010000172.1:0-6073 GCA_036566705.1 Arthrobacter sp.
CTTTTTACGCCCACCGCACCTGCTCCGTGGCAGCGCGCAGCCCTCGGAGCCAACCTGCTCGGGCAGGACGGCGAACTGGGGGTCACCATTTTTGAAGAGATGACCACTCTGGCGATGCAGACCGGCGCCATCAACCTCGGCCAGGGTTTCCCGGATGAAGACGGTCCGGCGGAGATCAGTGCGGCCGCCCAGGCCGCCATCGCCGCAGGCGCCAACCAGTATGCCCCCGGCAAGGGCATCCTGGAACTCCGCGAGGCCGTCGCGGCCCACCAGGAACGCTTCTATGGGCTGGCCCCGGACCCGCAGACGGAGGTCATCGTCACGACGGGAGCCACGGAGGGCATCGCCGCCTCGCTGTTGGCCCTGACCGGCCCCGGCGACGAGGTCCTTACTTTCGAACCCTTCTATGACTCCTACGGCGCCATGATCGGACTGTCCGGAGCCACCCACGTCACGGCCCCGCTGCTTGCCCCGGACTTCCTTCCGGACGTGGCAGCCCTCGAATCCGCCTTCAGCGACCGCACCCGGGTGGTGCTGCTCAACAATCCTCACAATCCCACGGGCGCTGTCTTCCCTCGGGAGGTACTTCAGCGCGTGGTTGACCTGGCCCGGAAGCACGACTGCCTCATCATCACCGATGAGGTGTACGAGCACCTGACCTTTGGCGTAAGCCACATTCCGGTGGCCACGCTGCCGGGGGCTGCGGAGCGGACCGTGACCATTTCGTCGGCAGGCAAGACCTTTTCCTTCACGGGGTGGAAAATCGGCTGGCTGACCGGACCGGAACACCTGGTTTCGGCCATCCGCACCGTGAAGCAGTTCCTGACCTACAGTTCGGGGACACCGTTCCAGTCCGCCATCGCCACGGCCCTCGCCCTCCCCGATGACTTCTACAACGGCGTTGCCGCCACACTGCGGCATAAGCGCGACATCCTCAGTGAAGGGCTCCGCGCGGCAGGTTTCGACGTCTTCACGCCGCAGGGCACGTACTTCGTGAACGTGGACACCGCCCCGCTGGGGATCAGCGACTCGGTGGACCTGGCCCGACGGCTTCCCGCACTCGTAGGGGTGGCCGCGATTCCCGTTCCCGTGTTCTGCCATCCCCACGGCGCCGAGCGGACGCGCAGTCTACTCCGGTTCGCGTTCTGCAAAAAGGTGGAAGTCCTGGAAGAGGCTGCCGGCCGCCTTGCCGGCCTCCGCGGGAGACTGTGATGCCGGCGGACGGCAGGAACGCGGCAAGCAGGTTCCTGCGGACCAGCGGCCAACATGCCGCCATTGAAGCCGACGACCTCATCGATGGCGCGTATATCCTCAGCATCGGCGGAGCCGAACAGTCCCACGTCAACGTGGCGCATCCCGAGGAAATCTTCTACGAGTACCTCCGCCGCATCGGCCACTTGGTGGACCTCGCGGCTCCGGAAGGGCAGCCGGTCAGGGCGCTCCACCTCGGGGCTGGCGCCCTCACCCTGGCCCGCTACATCCAGGCGACTAGACCAGGATCGGTCCAGTACGCCGTCGAACTGGAGCGGGAACTGCTGGACTTCGTTCTTCAACAGCTGCCCTTGCCTGAGGGGACTGACCTGCATCCGGTGATCGGAGACGCCCGTGAGGCACTAGCCGGGCTGGCTCCGGAACTGCGGTTCGACGTCGTGATCCTGGACATCTACTCGGGTCCGGACGCGCCAGGCCACATCGCGTGCACGGAGTTCTACCAGGAGGCCCGTGCACGGCTCACGGCCAGCGGGATCCTGATCGTGAATGTCGGGGACGAGCCCGGACTCACCCTGGTGCGCAGCCAGGCCGCTGCGTTGCGCCGGGCCATGGAAGACGTCGCCGCCTTCGCGGAAGCCGGGATGTTCGCCAGGCGCTATCCGGGCAACATCATCCTCGTGGGAACACAGGTCCCGTGGCCGGACAGCTGGTCGGTTGAACTGACAGCGCGGGGACCGCACCCGGCCAGGGTGCTGGCAGGCGTCGACCTGGACGGGCTGGCAGGCTGACATCAGCAGGCGGCGTTAGCTGCCGCCAGCCGCCTCAGACTGTTCGTCAACGGCTTCGTCGGCCTGTACCGCGTCAGGTACGGACGGCTCGGCGAACCAAAGCCGCGTCTCGCCGTACTTCTTCTCCGCGAACCGCTCCAAGGCCTCCGGCCATGCCGGTTCAGGCGAACGCGACGAGCGCTCAACCACCACCACGGCGGCCGGTGCCAGGTGTGCGTTAAGTTTGGCCAGCACGGCCGACAGGGCAGGCTCATCCAGCGGGTACGGGGGATCCAGGAAGACAAGGTCCCAGCTGGCATCCAGTGTGGCCCGTTCAAGGAACGACTCCACCTTGGAGCGGTGCACCGTGACCACCTTCCGCCCCACCACGCTGTTGACCAAATCCGCGTTGCGCTGGCACACGCCGCTGGCCTTGGCATCGAATTCGACGAGGTCAACGGTGCCCGCGCCCCTGCTGCCGCTCTCCACACCGAGCGAACCCGACCCGGCGTACAGGTCCAGGACTCGAGCGCCAGAGATGACGCCGAACGCGTCCAACCGCGAAAACAGGGCTTCCTTGACCCGGTCCGTGGTGGGCCGCGTCAGCGATCCGGGCACACTGAGCAGCGGGGTACCGCCGGCGGCTCCCGCGATGATCCTGCTCATGCCGGACACCACCCGTCCCGTGCCGCTGTGCCGGCTTTCGCCGCATTATCCGCGTTCAAGGAACGCCTCCTTTTCGGGATTAAGGTATCCATCGATGGCTTGTGCCAGCTGCGGATGCTGCTGCAGGGAGGGGTCCGCAGCCACGATCTTCTGGGCGTCCTCCCGTGCCCTGGCAATGATGTCCTCATGCTCCAGCACCCTGAGGAGTTTCAGGGTGGAGCGGCCACCTGACTGTGAGGCGCCCAGGATGTCCCCTTCACGCCTCAGCTTCAGGTCTTCCTGCGAGAGTTCAAACCCGTCGGTGGTGGAGGCCACGGCGTCCAGCCGGCGCCGGCTCGGATGGCCGGGCTCCAGGGTGGTCACCAGCAGGCAGGTGCCGGGATGGCCGCCACGGCCCACGCGCCCACGGAGCTGGTGGAGCTGGGAAATACCAAAACGGTCGGCGTCCAGGATGACCATAAGGGTGGCGTTGTGGACATCAACGCCCACCTCGATGACTGTGGTGGAGACCAGCAGTTTAGTCCGGTTGGCCGTGAAGTCCGCCATGGCCGCGGACTTGACCGCGGGGTCCTGGCGGCCGTGAAGCGGAGCCAACGGCACGCCGGCGAGGGCCGGCTCCTGCTGGAGCTGCTCGACGACGGCCGTCACCGAAGCGAGTTCGCGGGCCGCACCGCCCTCTTCCAGGTCCGCCGCGGTTGGTTCCGTTTCGCCAGGGCTGAAGTCGCCGTCGTCGTCGGTTCCGATCTTTGGGCAGACGACGTAAACCTGGTGTCCGGCGTCGATCTCCTCCCGCGAACGGGACCAGATGCGGCCGGCCCAGCCAGGGTTCTCGGCGAGTCCCACCACGTGCGTGGAAATCGGGGCCCTGCCCGCGGGCAGCTCATCAAGCACCGACGTTTCAAGGTCTCCGAAAACCGTCATGGCCACGGTCCGGGGAATCGGCGTGGCTGTCATGACCAGCAGGTGCGGCGGTTTGCTTGCCTTCGCCCGCAACGCATCCCGCTGTTCAACGCCGAACCTGTGTTGCTCGTCCACCACGATCAGGCCGAGGTCGTAGAAGGACACGTTCCCGCTCAGCAGGGCGTGCGTGCCGATCACGATCCCGGCCGTACCCGAAGCAGCATCCAGCAGCGCCTGCTTGCGGGCAGCCGTGGACATGGATCCGGTCAGGAGGGTCACCTGGACGGCTTCGTTGCCGAATCCGCCAAGCAGGCCGTCGCGGGACAGTGGGCCCAAGGTGCGCCTGATGGATTCGAAGTGCTGGGCGGCGAGCACCTCCGTGGGTGCCAGAAGGGCCGCCTGCCCCCCGGCGTCCGCTACCTGCAGCATGGCCCGGAGCGCGACGACGGTCTTCCCCGAGCCCACCTCGCCCTGCAGCAGCCTGTTCATGGGGCCGTCCTGGGCGAGTTCGGCGGAGAGCGTCTTGCCAATGGCGGCCTGGCCGGCGGTCAGGGTGAACGGCAGTTGCCGGTCGAAGGCGGCCAGCAGGCCGTCCGCCACCGGGCGCCGTGCGGTGGCTTCCTCCGCGGCCAGCTGGGCCCGGCGCCGGGCGAGCGCCGCCTGCAGTACCAGGGCCTCCTGGTAACGGAAGCGGTCCCGGGCACGCTGCCAGTCCGCCGTCGACTCCGGGGCGTGGATCAGCCGGTACGCCTCGGCGACCGGCAGGAACTTTTCACGTGCGGCGACAGCGGGAGGAACCGGGTCCGGCAGTGCGTCGAGGTCGGCCGTTTGCAGCAGCGCCTCGACGACCTTCTGGATGGCCCAGCTGGTGAGTTTGCCGGTGGCGGGGTACACCGGGATGGGCATCAGGGCGAGGGACTCCGGATCCTTCCCCTGGACGAAGGGGTCCTCGTCCAGCAACAGGAAATCGGGGTTTGTGAGTCCCAGCAGACCCCCATAACGTGTGACCTTGCCGGAGAACAGTGCCCGCCGCCCCTGCAGGAGCTCGGCCTTTGCGCGGTAGCCGTTGAAGAAGCTGACTTTGAGCGTGCCCGGGACTTTGCCGCGGTAGTCGCTGCCCCCGACCATCCGGAGCCCCGGCGTCCCGTCGTCGTCGGAGATCACGACGTCTGTGATGGTGCCGCGGCGTGCCTTCATGGAACGGGTGCTGTTGGACACGACCCTCGCTATCAGGGTGACGTCCTCATCCAGCGGGACCTCGCTGATAGGCGTCAATTCGCCCCGGTCCAAGTATCGGCGGGGAAAGTAGTTCAGCAGTGCACCGACGGTGGTCAGGCCAAGGTGTTTTCCGATGACGCCGGCGGAGCGTTTGCCGACCAGGCGTCCGAGGTCAAGGTCGGTTTCAGCGCTCATGCCCACTGGAGTTCACCGGGTCGGGTTGGGGGTCACGGGGCAGGGCGAGCTCACTGACCGTGATCTGCATGGGTTCGCCCAGGGAACGGATGAGCCTGACGGCAGGTTCGGCGTCCGGAACGTGGACGTGGACCCGCCAGCGGTAGTTGCCGTCCGCCTCAGCGGCAGTGCCCACCTGGCTCATGATGACGGACTCGCCGATCTCATCCAGCCGCTGCCGCAGGGTGGCCGCGTTGAGGGGTGAGAGGCTGATGGTGCACATGACCTCAACGCCGTCGTCGTCCGGCATGGACGTGTGGATGTGCGGGTCCTGGACGTCGTAGCCGTGCAGCCCGTCGAGGAGTTCGCTCTGGAGTTCCTCACCCAGGACGGCGGAGCGAAGGCAGTCCAGGATGAGCAGCATCCCCACGCCGCCGGCGTCCACGACGTGCGCCGCCTGCAGCGCATCCAGCTGGTTCTCCGTGCGGATGACAGCGGCCAGGGCACCCTCAACCGCGGCGTCCAGCGACAGGCCCAGGGCATGGTTGCTGTCGTCACCGTTCTGCCCGGCATCGACTGCGGCCGCCGCACGGGCGGCAGCTTCCATGACCGAGAGCATGGTGCCCGGGACTGGGTCGCTCAACGCGGACCAGGCCCTGATCTGGGCCCGGTTGAGCGCCGCGGCGAGCAGGGTGGACGTTAGCCGGGTATGGCCTGCCAGTGGCTCCGCGGCGGCGCACAGGAAGACGGCGAAAAGTGTGCCGGAGTTGCCCCTGGCCTGTTCCATGGCTGCCTGGCCGGCTGCCGCCAAAACTGCTCCGACGTCTGTTTGTGCGGCGTCCGTCCGGCGCGGGTCCACGCCGTGGCTGGCGGTGCCCGGGCCGTGGCTGTGGAGCGCCTGGGTTGCCGCGCGGACAGTGAGGTAGAGGTTGGTGCCGGTATCGCCGTCTGCCACGGGGAAGATATTGATTGCGTTAAGGCGGTCGCTGTGGTTGCCAAGAGCCGTTTCAGCTTTGCCCAACCATCGCTTCATCGCTTGCGCGTTGGCGGCAACCTTAGTGTGCAAAGTGATCCCATCCCCCGGTGTCCGCGGCGTGGCCCGCAATTGTGATGCCCGGGCTTTCGCTATCTCCCGT
>DATCVX010000173.1:0-2331 GCA_036566705.1 Arthrobacter sp.
GGGCGACTGCGTCCCGCGCGGCTCAGGCGGGTTGCGGGAACCGGGCTCCGGAACCGCCGTCGCCGAGGCCTCCCGCGCCCACTGGCCGGAATTCTGGCAGTCCGGCGGCGCCGTCGAACTGAACGGCACACCGGACCCCCGCGCGGCGGAACTCGAGCGCAGGATCGTCCTCTCCCAGTACCTCACGGCGATCAACTGCGCAGGCTCCCTGCCACCACAGGAAACCGGGCTGGTGTGCAATTCCTGGCGCGGCCGTTTCCACCTGGAGATGCACTGGTGGCACGCCGCGCACTTCGCGCACTGGAACCGGACGGAACTGCTGCTTCCCAGCCTCCGCTGGTACGGGACCATCCTGGAACCGGCACGGCAGACGGCCAAGGCGCAGGGGTTCGACGGCGTCCGCTGGCCCAAGCAGGTGGGCCCGGACGGGCGCGAGAGCCCCAGTCCGATCGGCACCTTCCTGATCTGGCAGCAACCGCACCCCATCCACCTGGCCGAGCTTGCCTACCGGGCCGGGCCCTCCCGGGAACTGCTGGAGGAATTCGCGGAGACCGTGTTCGAAACGGCAGCGTTCATGGCCAGCTTCGCGCACCCCACCGCCCGCGGCTTCGAGCTCGGGCCTCCCTTGATCCCGGCCCAGGAAAGTTATGAGTCCGTCCGCGGCACGGTCACCAACCCCACCTTCGAACTGGCGTACTGGCAGTGGGCCCTCCGCACCGCCAACAGCTGGCGGGAACGCCTGGGCCTGGATCCGCGGGAGGACTGGAAGGCCGTTGCGGACGGCATGGTCCGGCCGCGGACCGTCAACGGCGTTTACGCGGCGATCGACGTCGAGCCCTTCACCATCCGCACGGACCACCCGTCCATGCTGTGTGCGCTGGGCATGCTGCCGCAGACAGACCTCATCGACCCGGCGACCATGCGTGCCACGCTCGCCGATGTCCTCGCCGACTGGGACTGGGACAGCACCTGGGGCTGGGACTACCCGGTGATGGCCATGACCGCCGCACGCCTCGACGACCCGGAGACCGCCGTCGACGCCCTCCTGCAAGGCGCCGGAAAGAACACTGCGCTGCCCAACGGACACAACCGGCAGACGGATTCCCTCCCCCTCTACCTGCCCGGAAACGGCGGGCTGCTGGCCGCCGTCGCGCTGATGGCGGCGGGCTGGGACGGCGGGCCGGACCGGCACGCCCCGGGTTTCCCGGCCGGCTGGACGGTGGCCTGGGAGGGCCTGGTGCCGGCGCCATAGGCGGCCAGCCGCGGGGTGGCTGTGGAGTGCCCCCGAGCAGCCCATGGGCAGTCGGCCGGCCCGGCCGACTGCCGCTAGGCTAGGGGAAGTCCTGAATTCGAGACGCAAGGAGGCACGGGAATGAACTTATTCATCAAGCTGCTGGGCACGGGCATCAGCCTGCTGGCCGGATTCGCCGGCACCAAGGCCGTAGACGCGATCTGGGAAAAGACCACCGGCAACAAGCCGCCGAAGGGCGGGCACGACGACGTTCCCACAACGCTGCGCTCCGCGCTGACGTTCGCGCTGATCTCCGCTTCGGTGAGTGCAGTCATCCAGGTCCTCGCCAACCGCGGCACCCAGCGTGCCATCACCCGGTTCGCGAAGAGCCAGGACATCGTCTAGGCCGCAAGCTAAAGCCGGGCTGCAGTCAGTCCGGCCGGCCGCCGTCGGAAGCATCCTCCCGGGACGCTTTGGCGGCGGCTTTCTGTACCACGGCCTCCAGCTCATCGGAGCTGAGCAGTTCGCGGTGCAGGTGCTTGGTGCGGTAGCCGGCCCGGCCCACCATGTGCGCCGACACAGGCACGGTGAGCAGCTGGAAGATCCAGGCGACCAGCAGCACCGGCCACACCCACCACGTCCGCATCTGCAGGCCGATGGACGCCAGCAGCAGGAACAGGCCCAGGACCTGGGGCTTGGTGGCGGCGTGCATCCTGCTCAGGAGGTCCGGGAACCGCAGCAGGCCCACGGCCGCGGCGAGCGACATCAGGGCGCCCACGACCATAAAGACGGCGGAAACGGCGTCGATAACGGTGTCCACGACTGATAGCTCAGGACTCATGGGGCTGCTCCCGCCGGTCGGCCACAAAGCGCGCCACGGTCACCGACCCGATAAAGCCGATGATGGACAGCGCCACCAGCAGCATGAGGTTGTTCAGGTGCCGGTTCACGGCCATGTCAATGCACAACGCGGCCCCCAGGATGGCGAGCAGCACGTCGGAAGCCAACACCCGGTCCAGCAGCGAGGGGCCGCGGGCAATCCTGATGATGGCGCCGGCCGCCGCCAGCGAAAGGATGACTGCCGTGACAGCCAGGACGGT
>DATCVX010000174.1:0-4156 GCA_036566705.1 Arthrobacter sp.
ATGCCCTGGCTGGCGGCCGTTTCCTCCACGCCCCGGATCATCTCCGCGAAAGCCGGCTCGCCGCCGTCGGAAACGATGAGGCCGATGCTGTCCGTCCTGGAGCGCCGCATTGCACGGGCCAGGGCGTCCTGCCGGTAGGAGGTGTCCTCGATGGCCTTCAGGACACGCTGCCGCGTCTCGTCGTTCACGTGCCGGGTTCCGTTGAGGACATGGGAAACGGTGGAGATGGACACGCCGGCAAGCTTGGCCACTTTTACCATCGTCGTCATCGTCGCCGCCCTCGGAGAATCGTTTACGCGAACGTTTCGCATAGCCTCCGTCAGTTTACAGACGGCCGGGGATGGAGGGCGCAAGGCCCCGTCCAAGGTGGCGGTGGGCGGGCCGATCAGGCGGCGAGCAGCTGGCTCCGGCCGTCGTTGTGCCGCGGCGGAAGCACGCTGAGCGTGCAGTGCGACTGGCTCGGATCGATCTTGGCCGGGAGGTGGTGGGTCCGGGAGCAGTCCTGGAGCTGTTCGAGGGCTTCCGGATCAACGTGGGCTTTGGTGATGTCCAGCTCCAGGTCCAGGCCTTCCTTCAGGGCGTTGGCGCGTTTCACCACGACGTAGAGGGCCTGGATGCTGTGGACGGTGACGTGGCCCTGCGCGAGGACCTGGGCGCGGGCGTGGTCGAGATCCACGCGGACAAGAATGTTGAGCTTATCGGTCAAGTTGTGCTGCCTTCCCCTATGTGGCTGCGACGCTGCAGCCTTTACCCTGGGCTCCTGCGACGCTGCAGTCGAACCCCGGGTGGCTGCGCCTTTGCAGCCTCACCAAGAGTAGGCATCTTGTGTGACCTGCGCAACACTTCCGCCGACTTGTTACAAAGATGCCTCCACGTTGTTGGCAAGGCCGCCGGCCAGTTCCGGTGCTGCCGCCATGGACCAGTGCTGGCTTTCCGGCTCGAAGCTGACCACAACGGACGCCACGGCGATCTTGGCCTCATCGATGGCGAGCAGCAGGGCGTCCTCCAGATGCCGGGCATACTCAAGCCGGTCGGACAGCGAGCCCTGAAGATCGCTGTCGTCGATGAGGACGTGGCCCTTGCCCTGCACGATGACCTTCAGCGAAAACCCCTGCTCCTCGTGCAGCGATCCGCGGGTTGATGCAATTTCAGTGACACTTTCCGCCCGGATCAGGCTGTTGCTGATGGTGCGGAGCCATACGTCCCCCATGAAACCCTCCCTATTGGTTGCGGAGAACGGGTAGCAGCGTCCCCCAAGGCAAACGGTAGTCCTCAAACGGCGTCTTGTGACCCCCTAAATTCTGGGCAAAATCGGCTGCTGCCCTTCCGGGCCGTCCCCGGATTGCGGAAAAGCTGCAAAGTCTGCGGAAAATGCGCTGTCCGGACGGACCCGCCAGGGTGGACCATTAGCCATGGGAAACCACAGCAGCCCCGGCACCGTCACCTTGCCCGACCATGTGGTGGTGTTCGTCCACGGCATGGGTAAGGCCCTCAAAGGCGGGACGCTGCAGGAGTGGGCGCAGCCGCTGATGCTAAGCCTCCACGACCTCTCCGTCGACAAAGTGGGGAACAACGCGGACCCGCCGCTCATCGTCACCAGCGCCGACGCCGTCGGGGAAGCCCCGGAGGCCTGGGTCAAGGTACTGCAGGGGCGTAACGCCGACGGGACGCCGAAATACCTGAACGTCCTCATGACCGAAGCGTCCTGGGGAAGGGACTTCGAACCGGCCAGCGCCACGGCAACCTTCGCGTGGGCTTTGGGCACTGCCTGGAAGGTGTACACGCGGTCGGTGGATTTGCTGAAGTGGAACCTCTATCCCGGCACGACGGACCTGGGTAACTGGCGGTGGCTGGGAACAAAGTTTCTTCAGATCGTGCTCCCGGTTGTGGCGTACGTGGTGGGATTCGTCCTGGTTGCTGCCGCGCTGATTGTCCTGCAGGTCCTGATCCTGCTGGCGAAACTCCCGGTGGTGGGCCGCTGGGTGGGAAGCTTCGTTTCGCTTTTCGCGGACTTCATCGGCGATCCCACGGTGTGGAAACGCAAGCCCCTGCAGGCCGCCGCGATGCGGCAGCGTGTGCGGGACACGCTGCGCCGCTGGAACCACGGCCTGAACGTGCCAATTACGGTTGTGGCGCATAGCCAGGGTGCCGCGATCGCCGGCCAGCTGCTGTTCCAGGACAGCGGGAACCGGGAGAAGGTGACCAATTTCGTCAGCGTGGGCAGCGGCCTTGATCTTCTGGGCTATGCCCAGTGGGGTGGTGCGGCCGGCAGCGATCCCGTGAAGGACTGGCTTGCCCTTCCTCCGGCGGCCCGGCCCCGGTGGATCAATGTCTGGGGCAAGTTCGACTTCGTCCCGGCAGGCCCCATTGCCCTGGCCGCGGCGGGCCGGCTGCCCATCTTTGCAAAAATTTACAACCGCGACGGCGGCGGCAACGGTGGTGTTGGGCCCGAAGAACACCCGGTCTACAACAGGTCCGCCCTGATCTATGACCATATTGTGTACTCGCGGAACCGGATCGAAGTCATTGATCCGATCGCGCGGCTGATCCTCGATCCACCGGCGGGCCCCGTGGACGACCCCCAGGGGACCCCTGAACCCCTGGCCTTCAGGGGTGTGGACGACGACCCGCGCCTGAAGCCGCACCGTGTGATGGTCAAAAGCCTGGGTGTGACCAGGCTGATGGCTGTGGTGACGGGGATCATCAGTGCCCCCGCGGCTCTGGCGTGGCTGAGTTCGCTCGGCCTCGCCCGGGCCCTGGCGCAGTGCGGGTCCTCCGGCGGAGGGCAGGATCCCTGGTGGTCCTCGTGGCTGTGCTCAGGTGCCGGTTACGAGTGGACCAGCCTTGCCGATTGGCTGGTACTGAGCCTGGCCGCGGCGGTGATTGCCGCCGTCGTGATCGGGTTGCTTAACGGACCCGTGTGGGGGCAGTTCCATGGACGGCTGGAACGGCGGTACAAGGCTTCGGTCCAACTGTCCAGCGTTCCGGGGTCATTGCCCGGCAACCCTTGGTGGAAGGTGGCCGGCTACCTGGGCAGTGCTGCGGCGCTCGCGGTGGTGCTGCCGTTCCTGGTGATCCGGCCGGTCTGGCCGTGGCCTCTGGCTTATGCGGCCGGAGTGGCGCTGTGGGGCGTCTGCTTTACCAAGACTGGCATTGCCGGACTCGGCGCCCGTCTCCGTGACGTACCCCAAGCCGAAGCGCCCGTGCCGTCTGTCGGCGCGCAACCCGTCGGCGCGCAACCCGCCGGCGGGCAGCCCGCCGAAGGGGAGCCGGCGCCGTTGGGATAGGCCCCGGATGTGACGAAGCACAGCTACGCCAGGTGACTTTCAGGGCAGGGGAGTTCAGACCCGGGTCATAGGATAAATCTGATGACTTCGCCCGATGAGCCCCAGCCGTTCAGCCTCCGCAGCATCGCCGTCGCCGCGTTTGGGCCCACCCTGCTGTTCGGGATCGGCACCGGCGCGGTCATGCCCGTTGTGGCACTGTCCGCCCGGGACCTGGGCGCATCGGTGGCGGTGGCAGCGCTGATCGTGACCCTGATCGGGCTCGGATCCTGGTTCTTCAACCTGCCGGCGTCCCTGGTGACCCTGAAGTTCGGTGAACGCTGGTCCATCGTGGGGGCCGCGGCCGCCGCCGGCCTGGCCCTGGTGGCCGCCGCGCTGGCGCCGCAGCTGCCGGACGGGATCTGGCTGCTGGCGGCCGCGATGGTGGTGGTGGGCATGTCCTCCAGCGTGTTTGGCCTGGCCCGGCAGAAATACCTGACCGAAGCGGTGCCCCTCAACTACCGGGCCCGGGCGCTGTCCACCCTGGGCGGCGTGAACCGGATCGGCGTGTTCATCGGCCCGTTCGCCGGCGCCGCCGTGATCCAGTTCGCCGGCCTCAGCGGCGCGTACTGGGTGGGCGTGGTGGCCATGGCGGGCGCCGCCCTCCTCTCCGTCACCATCCCGGACCTCGAGGTTCCCGCACCCAAACCGGGTGCCGACGTCGGGCCCCAACCGACGCTGCGCAGCGTCGCCGTCTCGCACGCCGGAGTCTTCCTCAGCCTCGGCATGGGCATCCTGCTCCTCAGCGCCCTGCGGTCCTCGCGGCAGGTGGTGATCCCGCTCTGGGCCGACCACCTGGGCATGGACGCCACCCAGGCCTCCCTGATCTACGG
>DATCVX010000175.1:0-1639 GCA_036566705.1 Arthrobacter sp.
TCAAGTTCACCCCGCTGGAGCTCCGCGAACTGTCCCACTCCAAGGACGTGGACATCATCCTCTACGCGGAGGACTTCGAGTTCGACGAGGAATCGGACCGCCTGATCCAGAGCAACAACCAGGTCAAGACCATGGTGGGCACGCTCACCAACTGGATCGCCGAGCAGCCCGAGGACCTCTCCGAGCTGACCGCCTCCCGGCGCCTGCACCTGCACTTCCTGCACAGCCCGGTGGAAATCTTCGACGACGCCGAGACCCCCGGCCGCGTTGCCGGCATGAAGTTCGAGCGCACCGAGCTGGACGGCACCGGCAACGCCCGCGGCACCGGCGAGTTCGTCGACTACCCGGTCCAGGCCGTCTACCGCGCCATCGGCTACTTCGGCTCGGCCCTGCCGGAGATCGAATTCGACCACAAGAAGGGCGTTGTCCCGAACGACGGCGGACGCGTCCTGGATGCCGCCGGCACCCACGTGCCGGGCATCTACGCCACCGGCTGGATCAAGCGCGGGCCTGTCGGCCTCATCGGCCACACCAAGGGCGACGCCCTCGAGACCGTGACGTACCTGCTCGAAGACCGCGAAAACCTGCCGGTTGCCGCCGTTCCCGAAGCGGACGCCGTCGTCGAACTCCTTGACGCCCGCGGCGTGAAGTTCACTAGCTGGGAGGGCTGGCTTGCGCTGGACGCGCATGAACTCGCGCTGGGTGCCGCGGCCACCGAGGCCGGCGGATCCCACGGCGTGGAGGTCAAGCGTGAGCGCATCAAGGTGGTGCCGCGCGAGGACATGGTTGCCATCTCCCGCGACGGCGTAGCCGCCAACGTCTGACCCCCCGACAACCAACGCGGGGTCACTCCCTACCCAATAATCAGGAGTTATTGGGTAGGGAGTGACCCCGCGTTGCATTTAACTCCCAGCCCGGCCGGTCGTTGATCACCAGCGGAGTGGCGCTTTTCCTTCAGGGTTACATCCGGCCAAACCGCGCCCGGACCAGCGCAAACAGGCCATAGCAGATGAAGCCCGCCCCGATCGCGACGAGCAGGTACGGGCCGAACGGGTGGTCGCGGAGCGCCTTCAGGCTGCCGTCCAGCCCGGTGGACTCCTCCGGCCTCTGCTTCCCGGCGGCAATGACGAAGAGCAGCCCTGCCATGTTCAAAGCGACACCCTTGGCCACGTGCCCGGTCACGCCCAAAGCATCGATGAGTTTGCCCCGCCGCCTGCCATCAAACCGGAACAGCTCCTCCTTGAACCCGCGCCGCAGGCCCTTCACCACAAAGTAGACGCCAACACCCATGGTGGTCAGGCCCACCGCCACCAGCAGCGGGAGCCCAAACGGGGCGTTCAGGAGAACGGTGCTGAAGTCCCGGGTGCTGTCTCCCGAGTCCCCGCGCATGCCGACGGCGAACCCCGCGAAGCTGAGCCCCACGCTGCCGTAGGCCACGGCCAGGAACCCTGACGAGACGAGCTTCCCGAGCCGCTTCCCGGTGGGAAGGCGCCGTGCACGGAGGGTGGCTTCGCTGAGCTGCCACAGGGCAAGGCCGGTGCACGCAACCACGCAGGCCCACAGCACGGCCGGTCCCCACGGGTTCGCGGCCAGCTGCTCGATGGCGCCGGTGGGTTCGGCCTGCCCCGGCTGGCCGAAG
>DATCVX010000176.1:0-2951 GCA_036566705.1 Arthrobacter sp.
GGCCGGGTGGGCGGCGTGCTCGGGTAGCCTGTGATTGATGACATTCCTGCCCGGTCTCAGCCAGCCCGCGCCGCCAACGACGGTGGTGTGGAATTCCGCCATGACCGCGTACAACTTCGGCCCGGGCCACCCCATGGCTCCGGAACGGATGGACCTGACGGCCCGCCTGGCGCGCAGCCTTGGCCTGCTGGACCTCCCGCATGTATCCGTGGAAGCCCCGGACGTGGCGTCCGACGCCGAACTTGAGACCGTGCATTCGCCGGACTTCGTTGCGGCGGTCCGCAGGGTCAGCGAGGACCCGGCCACGCCGGACGAATCCAGGGGACTGGGCACCGAGGACGATCCCGCCTTCGCCGGCATGCACGAGGCCGCCGCGCGCCTGGCCGGCGGTTCGCTCCTTGCGGCTGTTGCCATCCTGGACGGGTCCGCGCTGCACGCGGTGAACTTCGGCGGCGGCATGCACCACGCGGCCCGCGACCGGGCCAGCGGCTTCTGCATCTACAACGACTCGGCCGTGGCTATCCAAAGACTGCTCGACGGCGGCATCCGGCGCGTGGCGTACATCGACGTCGACGCGCACCACGGCGACGGGACGGAAAGCATCTTCTGGGACGACCCCCGCGTCCTCACCGTCTCCCTGCACGAAAGCGGGCTGACGCTGTTCCCGGGAACCGGCTTCGCGAACGAGATCGGCGGCCCGCAGGCGGAGGGGAGCGCCGTCAACGTCGCCCTGCCCTCCGGCACGGGGGATGCCGGCTGGCTGCGGGCGTTCCATGCCGTGGTCCCGCAGCTGATCGGGGCTTTCGCGCCCGAGGTGATCGTGAGCCAGCACGGCTGCGATTCGCACCGCAGGGATCCGCTGACGCACCTCAACCTCAGCGTGGACGGCCAGCGCGAGGCGGCCACCGTCGTCGGGAACCTCGCCGCGCGCCACTGCGCCAACCGCTGGATCGCCACCGGAGGCGGCGGGTACAACGTCATGGATGTGGTGCCGCGGTCCTGGAGCCACCTGATCGCCATCGCCGCCGGCCGCCCGGTACCGCTGCGGACCCCTGTGCCGGAGGACTGGCGCAAGTATGTTGACGAGAAATTCGGCGCAGCAACGCCCGGATTGATGGGCGATGACGTGGAGCTCTGGTGGCGCTCGTGGGAAGTGGGCTTCGACCCCAACGACGCCGTGGACCGCACGGTCATGGCCACCCGCAAGGCCGTTTTCCCGCTGCACGGCCTGGACCCCTGGTTCGACTGACTGCCACCGCCGGTCAGGTGGTGGGCTTCTCCGTCTGGAACACCACCCCGGCTGCGCCGATAAGCCAGCCCAGCAGCGACAGGGCGAACGCCCCGATCAGGTCTGTGGACGCCGTTCCCTTGACCAGCCACAGCAGCAGCACCAGCAGCCCCACCGCGAGGTAGACCACCACCGCGGCGACGATCCGTCCCGACAGCCTGGCGGTGACCTCGGAAGGACTAAAGGCCACCGCACTGCCTGGCGCACCGGATCCCTGGGGCCGCCGGGCCTCCTTGTCGCGCTCGTCGCGGCGGACCTCTGCGATGGTGAAACCCAGGGCTGATGCGGTCAACGAACTGAGTGACGTGGCCAGCACCCCGGCCGCCGTGACCAGTGCTCCGTTCAGGGGCGGCGCCAGGGTCCGTCCGTCCGGCACCCAGAATCCGACGCGCAGCAGCACGGAGCCCCAGACCGCCACAAAGAGGCCCAGGAAGACGAACGCGATGATGTTGAACAGCTGCTGGCGCAGGAAATCCATAACCACCCACCCCTCACCTCTGAGCGGCCGCCGCCGGACAGCCCGGGCAACCGTGAAACCGTTCTAGCACCGCACGGGACGAGGGGCAATGGCGTTCGGATACGGGCCGAAATAGTTGATGCCTTTCGGCGTATATGTCGCTAGGGTGGGAGGCATGGTGACAGACGACGTATTTGCCGTCATTGCGGAAGCAACCCGGCGCGACATCCTCGTATCCTTGCGTGCCGGGGACAAGGCCGTGGGGGAGCTGGTGGAGGAACTGGACGCGAGCCAGCCCACCATATCCAAGCACCTCAAAGTCCTGCGTGAGGCGCAGCTGGTCAGCATGCGCGCGCAGGGCCAGAAGCGCTACTACGCGCTCAACCCCAAACCGCTTGAGGGGATCGTCAGCTGGCTGGAAACGTTCGACGTCGGCCCGGCGGCCGCCGCCGCAAAGTCACCTGAGGGTCCGGGGGCCGAGGCCGGCAGCGAACGTGCCGTGGCTACCCCGGTGCCGGACGACGCAGCCGTCGCCGCCGTCCTGGCGCGCGACGACGCCGAGCTGAGTCCCGCCGTCGTGATTCCGGGCGGCACCGCGGCGCCGCTCAGCGACGACACTGTGCCGCAGCAGATCGGCCGGACCGTGGGCCGCGCCGCCACCAAGGCCGCCGACCTTCTGGCCAACCTCCCGAACCTCTCGAAGTTCGGCCGCAAGAAGTAGCCCCGTTAAACCCAACCAGGTAGCACTAACTGTCGTTTTGAGGGTTCATAACGACAGTTGGCGCTACCTGGTTCGGGTGGGTGCTACTTGTTGAGCAGGCGCACGTGGTCCGGGGTCAGCTCCGAGATCTTGCTGACGCCCAGCAGGGCCATGGTGCGGGCCACGTCCTTCTCCAGGATCTGGATGGCGCGGTCCACACCGGCGCGGCCGCCGGCCATCAGGCCGTACAGGTACGCGCGGCCGATCAGGGTGAAGTCGGCGCCGAGGGCCAGGGCTGCGACGATGTCCGCGCCGCTCATGATGCCGGTGTCCAGGATGATGGCCGCGTCCGAGTTGTCCTTGGTGAAGGCTTCCTTGACGTCGGGCAGCAGGTGGAACGGGATGGGTGCGCGGTCCAGCTGGCGGCCGCCGTGGTTGGAGAGCACCACGCCGTCGGCGCCGTGGTCCACCACCTTGCGGGCGTCCTCAACGGTCTGGATGCCCTT
>DATCVX010000177.1:0-2280 GCA_036566705.1 Arthrobacter sp.
AAGCAACGATCTTGATCCGCTCGCAGGTCGCTTCCGTGGACAGTTTTGCCGGGGCGGCACAAGCGGAAGCAGAGACAAGGAGCGCGCCGGCGAGCAGGGCCGTGGTGAGTTTCTTCATGATTCCCTTGATAGGTGGCTGAATATCGATTGTAAGCAGATCCGGCCGGATGCGACGGTCCGAGGCCGCCTACTGCCAAAGTGAGACGCGGCCAATCCCGCGTCACGATCACTGCCGGCCCATAGCCGGGGCACGCTAGCCCGGACGGCCCCCCAGCCGGCGCTCCGTGACCAATAGCTGCCCCACCTCGCAGTCCAGGACCTCGCAGATGGACGTCAGCGTGGAGAACCGGATCGCTTTCGCCCGGTCGTTCTTCAGCACGGACAGGTTTACCAGACTTACTCCGACCCGCCTGCTCAGCTCGGTCAGCGTCATTCCACGCAGCTCCAGCAGCTCGTCGAGCCTGCAGTGAATGCCGGTTGCATCTTCCGCTGGCATCAGACCAGGCCCTCGGTGTCTTTCTGCAGGCGGCCGCCGAACTGGAAGACTGCGGCGACGAGGATCAGCACAATACCGGCCATGAGCGGCCCAACGTTGAAGTTTGCACTGAAGATAATGCTTTCCCCGGCGCTGCCCTGGTTTGCTCCGATAGCCTGGGCCACCCGGTGCCGTGCTGCCGAATCAAGAACCTGCCCAAAGGTACCGGCCACGGCCAGGGCCGCCCCGCACGCCCCAATGAACCACACCGATCCCGCGGTGAACAGGTTCTCGCCCCGAAGCCGGAACGCGAGCACGAACAGCAGGGCAAGGACGGCCAGGATTCCGGCCAGGTTCAGGACCCCCGCCCATGCCAGGAGGGTGGCCTCGGCGCGGGGGAGCTCGGGGATAACGGCTTCAACGGAGGCGAAATGCGCTTCCGCTCCGAGGCGCAGCCCGGTGGCGGCCTGGTGCGGGGTGGCCAGCGGAAGGGTCAGGGTCACGGGGCCGGCAAAGTAAGCCGCGATGGTGGAGACAGCCGCAACCGTTGCGCCGACGGCCGCGGCCGCTGCGGCGAGCATCAGCCAGAGAGCCTCCGTCCGGGACACGACTTCCTTGCTGCTTGGCGTTGGTCGGGCAGCGCCCATGGCCTCGTTCATGATTTCCCCCAATTGGATTATTGAATATCGATAATATCGATAAGCGATAACCTACTGGTCGCTGGGTAGGAGGTCAAGGGCCCGAAAGTCTCAGATGAGGCATGCACGCCGTTTCGCGGGCACTAGAGGTGAGTCCCGTCGCCCCCTACCCAACGCACCTGTCCCGCACTACACTCGGAAACCGAGAGTCCGTGAAGCATCCGGACACCGGGAGGGAACGGAGGTGGTTTTGATGACTGTTACAGCCGCGCGCCCAGAGCGCCCCGCACACATCAAACCAATCACCCCCGCCTCCAGCCTCCGTACCGCTTAAGGCACGCACCAACGGGACGCCGCCCATCAGGCTGCGCCCAGCCAGGAGCCTGGGGACCCCTCCAGAGGAATCATCTTGAACAATTCGTCAGGCACCAGCCTGGACAGCTTTGCCCTGTCCGCCCTTAACCACGAGGGACCCGTACGTTACGGCTACTCCCCTGCCGTCGCTGAGCATTTCGATGCCCAGGCAGACGGACATCAACACCACGAACACCACCAACCCGGTCGGGTGGTCCGCGTGGACCGCAACCTCGTCCTGACTGCCGTCGGCACGGACCTCCTCCACCTGCGCTACCCCCTCGACGCCGCCCCGCCGGTCACGGGCGACTGGGTCTGGATCGGGCCCAACCGCGCCGGTGACCGCCAGATCACCGGGATCCTCCCGCGCAGGTCCGAACTCAGCCGGAAACGCGCCTTCGAAGACTCCTCGGAGGCACAGGTCCTGGCCGCGAACATGGACATGGTGGGCGTGGTGGTCCCGGTGGACCGGCCACTCACGCACAACCGCCTGGAACGCACCCTCGTGGCCGCCTGGGATTCCGGCGCGGTTCCGCTGGTGATCATCACCAAAGCGGACCTGGCGGACGTGGCGGACGACGTCATCGGGAAAGTCATCCTGCAGGCGGCGGGCGTGGACGTGGTCACCACCTCGGCCGAGAACGGCGACGGCATCGATGCGCTGCTGGCGCACCTTCCGCCGCAGGGCACGCTGGTCCTCCTCGGCCCGTCGGGCGCCGGCAAGTCCACCCTCATCAACGCGCTCGTGGGCCACCAGGTCCAGCACACCGGCGAGGTCCGCTCCGGCGACTTCAAAGGCAAGCACACCACCAC
>DATCVX010000178.1:0-4031 GCA_036566705.1 Arthrobacter sp.
TCCGGCCTCCCGGGGATGTGCACGGTCCACGCAAACTCGGCCCACGACGCCGTGACTAAGATCTGCACGCTTCCGCTGCTTGCCGGCGAGAACATCTCCTCAGCCTTCGTGGTACCGACCGTCGCCTCCTGCATCGACCTCGTGGTCCATTGCAGCCGCCAGAATAACGGGCGCAGACAGGTCACCGAAGTGCTTTCACTGGGGCGGAGAGTCGAAAACGGCATCATCGAGTCGTCCATGGTCTTCGCCATGGAGGAAGGGCAACTGCAACCCCGGGCCAATTCCATGCCTGCCGCCGAAAAATTTAGTCGAGCAGGTTACGACGTCGCGGCGCTGCTGGAACCGCGCTGATGGCACCGCTCATGGGGGTACTTGCCGGTACCGGGCTGTTCCTTATCTGGTGGTCGTGTTGGGAAAATCCCCCACGGGTCGACCGGCCGGTCAGAACAAACCGGCTGGACGACCTTCTGGCTGCCGCAGGAATCGAAAAGGTAGGGGCGACAGGCCTGATTGCCAGCTGCCTGGGACTCGGTCTTTTTGTAGCTCTCCTGTTCGTCGCGGTCAGCCGCTCGTGGCCGATGGCCGCATGCTTCGGCCTCTTCGGGGCCTGGCTTCCGCTCAGTGTGCTCCGGTGGCGGGCCAGGAAGAGAACGGCAATGCTGCGCCAGCTGTGGCCGGATGTTGTTGACCACCTCAGATCAGCCATCCGGGCAGGACTCTCGCTGCCGGAGGCCCTCATCCAGTTGGGGGAGAAGGGGCCGGAAGAACTGCGGCACGTTTTCCGGGACTTCGGCTCGGATTACCGCGCCGGAGGCCAGTTCGATGCCTCCCTTAACAAGCTCAAGGACCGTCTGGCCGATCCTGTGGCCGACCGTATCGTCGAAGCACTGCGGCTGACACGTGAAGTCGGAGGCTCTGACCTGGGCAAACTGCTCGGTACCCTCGCGGAGTTCCTGCGCGAAAACGCCCGCACGCGGAGCGAACTTGAGGCCCGACAGTCGTGGACCATCAACGCCGCGAGGCTGGCCGTCGCCGCTCCCTGGATCGTCATGGTCCTTCTTGCCACGAGGCCGGAAGCGGTCCAGGCATACAACACTCCGGTCGGTGCCGCAGTATTGCTGGGCGGTCTGGTGGTTTCCCTCGTCTGCTACTCGAGCATGCTGCGGATCGGCGCCCTGCCGCAGGACGAAAGGGTGCTCCGGTGACGGGCACACAGGCCGCGGCCACTGTCTGCGGAATCGTCCTCGGAGTGGGGCTCTGGCTGATCCTTGTCCGGCTGCCGATGATGCGCGCCACCACCCTGGCCGAGCGCATCGAACCGCAGCTGAAGTCACAGAACCTTGAATCAAGGCTGTTGTTGGCAGGAGGAAGCCGGAACGTCACGCCGTTCGGTCCGCTGGAACGCATCATGAGGCCTATGATCCGTGACGGAGTTACCGCGCTGGGCAGGTTGAATCTCGGCTCGAAAGGCCTCGCACGACGGCTTGCCCAGGCTGGCATCCACAAATCGATCACGGATTTCCGGGCGGAACAGCTGCTCTGGGGCGCCGCCGGCTTTAGTGCGTCGTTGGCTTTGGTGGTCCTGGGCGCCGTGGGAGGCCGGTTCAGTCCATTGCTGGCCGTTGTGGCGGTCCTTGGCGGCGCGTTCGGCGGCTTCCTGTTCCGCGACTACTGGCTGGGAGTCCAGATCAGGAACCGTGAAGCCCGGATGATGGCTGAGTTCCCGAGCCTGGCCGAGCTGATGGCGCTCGCGGTCGGCGCCGGTGAGAGTGCCACTGGCGCTCTGGACCGCGTCTGCCGAAGCGCGCGGGGAGAACTTGCCAAGGAATTCTCGAGGATCCTGGCCGAAACCAGGGCCGGCAAACCGCTCGTGGAAGCCTTGCAGGAGTTCTCCGCCCGGACAGACCTGGGTCCGCTGGTCCGGTTCGTTGACGGCATTATCGTGGCCGTGGAGCGGGGCACTCCGTTGGCGGACGTCCTCCGGGCACAGGCCCAGGATGTCAGGGATACGGCCAAGAGGGACCTTATGGAGTCAGCCGGCAGGAAGGAGATCGGGATGATGGTGCCGCTGGTTTTCGGAGTCCTCCCCTTGACAGTTGTCTTCGCCGTATACCCGGGAATAGCGGCAATCAGCCTGGGTCTTTAGGCGAACGTGAACAGGGCAGAGACAGCCAGCCGGACCGCCGGCATGAAGAACGCGACTAATGAATGGGACGGAATATGAAAAACCTGGGATTACGGAGCGGATTGCAGCTCTGGGGCATGGTGGCAGTCATCTGGTCGGTGACGCTGGCGGGCCTGTGGGCAACTGCCAGCGACCTGATCAGGCCTGGCACGGGGACTGGCACGCGGCCTGCCGACCATCCTGAGCGCGGTGATGTCCCCGGTTGGGTCATGATCACACTGATGTCGGCCGTCCTCGTTGCGGCTTTGCTGGCTTTGGCCGGACCGGCGCTGGAGTCGATGTTCAATCAGGCAATGGACAAGGTCGGAAACTGACTATGTCCCGTGGGCGGGGTCTCCTCCACAATGGCGATCCCGTCACGGGCTGGGGCCGGGTCCCGGGCGCAGCAGCCACCCGCGAACGCGGATCAGCCGTAGTTGACTTCGTTATGGTGGGTGGCCTGCTCACGATGTTCTTCCTCGCGATCATCCAGCTCACCCTGGTCCTCCACGTCCGCAACACCCTGATCGACGCCGCCGCGTCGGGTGCACGCTACGGCACCCTGGCCGACCGGGGCGCAGCAGATGCGGAGGAGCGCGCCGGGGCGTTGGTTGGAATGGCCCTCAACGCGGACTTCGCCCAGGACATCAGCACGTCAGAAGTGACTTTCCAGGGACTTCGAACGCTGGAAGTAACCATCAAGGCGCCGATGCCGGTGATCGGACTGATTGGGCCCCGGGACATGCTGGAGGTCAAAGGCCATGCCGCCGTCCAGCCCTAACGCCGTGCAGCCGTTCCTCAAGAGGTTCCGGGAGGTACTGTGCCTCCCGGTCGATACCGGTCCGCCTCCCGGCAAGCCCGCACCGGCAACCGGGGAACAGGGGAGTGCGGTCGTGGAGTTTACGTTCCTCGCACTGCTCCTGATGGTTCCGCTGGTGTACTTCATCATCACCATGGGCCAGATCCAGGGCGGGTCCTTTGCCGTCGTAGGGGCAGCCGACCAGGCCGCGAAAGTGTATGTGGCCCAAGCGGATACGCAGTCAGCGCACCGCGCAGCCGAGCAGGCGGCCCTCATTGCGCTCGCGGATTACGGCCATCCTGCCGGCAACGCACAAATCTCCACGAGCTGTGAGCCCTCCGACTGTCACGCGGCCGGAACGGCAGTCACGGTGACAGTCAACCTCACCGTGCCGCTGCCGTTTGTACCGTTCGGCGAGGGGTTCCGGCTCAACGCCAGCGAAGTTGAAGCCTCTTCAACCCAGCTGGTCGGGAGGTTCCGGTGAAGCCAAACGAGGCTGCAGAGGAAGGCCAGATGATTGTCCTGATCGTCGGCTACGTCCTGTTGGCACTCCTGGTGACTACAGTCGTCGTTGGCATTTCCAGCGTCTACCTCGAGCACAAGCGGCTGCTGTCCCTGGCCGACGGAGCGTCACTGGCCGCAGCAGACAGTTTCACGCTGGGTGATGTCGGATCCGACGGCGGCAGTCCCGCTGCCGTTCTCGGCTCCGAGCGCGTCAGGAATGTTGCCGGCGACTTCGTCCGCAGGAATCCCGGAGCCCAGCGCCTCGACCGTCTGGAGGTCTCGATGGCGACAGGCAGTCCCGACGGCTCCACCGCCGTCGTTGTCCTGACCGCAGCTGTCCATCCGCCGGTGGTGAATTTCCTGGTGCCCGACGGAATCAGGATCGAAGCCTCATCCACGGCCCGTTCCCGCCTGGCGCGGTAACCGACAACTGGGGTGACGGCGGTGACCGATAACGGGGAGTCCGGGCCTCCGGCTGGATAGCGTAGGCTTAAACAACCATGGCCAATATTGATTTTTCCGCAGAAATCCGCGCCCTCCGCGCCACCTACACCTCCATCGAGC
>DATCVX010000179.1:0-6027 GCA_036566705.1 Arthrobacter sp.
GCCCGGGGCATCGTGGGCATCGTTGATTTCGAGATGACCTGGAACCGTGACGTCTGGCTGCGGCGCATCGCCGGCGGCTTCGATTCCCTCCGCGTGGACGCGGGCGTCTACCCCGAGGACCTGGAGCGGGCTCACAGCGACGGCATGAGCACGGGCTTGGAACCCGACGGCGGCAACGGGCTCCTGCGCGTGGGCCCGCTGAAGGTACTCATTGACGGTTCGCTGAACACGCGGACGGCGTTTTGTTCGGATCCGTACCCCGACGGCAGCTACGGACTGCTGACTGTCAGCGAAGGCGAGCTGCTGGCGCTCCTGGAGCAGGCGAAGTCGGCGGGATTTGTCCCGGCAGTCCATGCCATCGGCGACGCCGCCAACCAGGTGGCGCTGGACGCCTTTGAAGGTGCCGGGATCGGCGGCCGCATTGAACACGCCCAGTTTGTCCGGACCGAGGATTTCGGCCGCTTTGGCCCGCTGGGCATCACCGCCAGCGTGCAGCCGGTCCATGCCCTGGACGACCGCGACGCCGCGGAGTCCAACTGGGGCGGCCGCACCCACCGGGCATTTCCGCTGAGGTCGTTGCTGGACGCCGGTGCCACACTGGCGCTCGGCTCGGACGCGCCGGTTGCGCCGCTGGATCCGTGGGCGGCGATGTCGGCCGCCACCACCAGGTCCCGGCAGGACGGCAGAGGGCCCTGGCATCCCGGTGAATGCATCAGCCGGCGGCAGGCACTGGCCGCGTCAGCAAGGGGCCGGAGCCGGATCAGCGCCGGGGACCCTGCGGACCTCGTGGTGCTGGAGGCCGACCCGCTGGCCGTGCCGGATGCGGTTTACGCCGCCATGCCGGTTGCGGCAACGCTGGTGGCTGGCCGCTTCACGTACGACGGCGGCCTGGTTTAGTACTCGCCGCGTTATTTCTTCAACCGCGCCTGGACGAGGTTCGCGAACGGCAGCCGCCCGAACTCCGCGATAAAGTCCGCGTGGAGCCGGGCCTCGGTCCCGTTGACCTCCTCAGCCGGGACCTCTTTCCACGCAATGACCAGCGATTCGGAGGCCGCGAGCTGCCATACCAGCCTGCCGTCCCAGTGGCCCGGGGGCTTTCCCTGGCCGAAGTCCAGAAATTCCTGGATCTGCCGGCGGAGCCCTCTGTTGCCTTTGCTTCCGGGGCCCGCCTTGCCGAGATAGAGGACGTCCGCGTCCCCGACCCATTCGCCAGTCAATGCCGTATCCGGCAGCGAGGGGTCCTTCTTCTTGAAAACGCCGGCGGTGCTCTTCTTCAGGAAACGCGGCTCGAACCCGTCCGGCCGCAGCACCGCGAAAATTCCCGTGCCCTGCGGGATCCGCATGATCTCAAGGCTGCCGACGGTCCTGAACCCGGCGAACCCTTCGGCCCTGAGCGATGTCCTGCTGACCATTGTTGTGGTTCCTTCGTTCGTTGGCGTCCGCGGTGTGGGGCCGCCGTACCATTCTTCCGCACCGTGAACTCAAGGGAATGGAATAACTTCCGGCCTGCGCAGCCCCACCTCCAAAAGCGTAGAGTGGCCTAAGACGCCTGATTCTGGACGCCGTGCTGCTGAGGGAGAGATCGTGACGATTGACTGGGACGAAAAAAAGGCCCTGCTACAGGAACCAAACATCGCGGCGGTAACGCAGCTCTGTGACGAACTGATGGAAAAGAAGCCAGGGTCTGTCGTCCCGTACATCGATCCCGTGCACGACGAGGATGAATGCCGGATCGTCAGCCTCCAGGTCAGTCCCGGCAAAGGCACCGAATCCGGGTTCGTCTCCCATAACAACGACGACGAAGCCGCCCGCCGGGCCACCCAGATCTACGAACTCGCCGAACTCGATCCCCGTTACGTGATGCCATGGAACGCGTACCCGTGGGTCCGCGACCCCGATCTCCCCACCGCGCTCAACGTCCAGGAAAAGACCGACGGCCTGCGACCCTTCCGCCAGTTCCTGAAGATCAATTCCCGCGTTTCGGCCATCATCGCCCACGGCACCGACGCCTCCACCTTCCTGACCCTCTTCGAGAAGACCTACCATTCGTCCCTGAAGAACAGCGGCATCAAAATCTACAAGGCCAGCGCGCTCGGCGGGCGGGCCTTTGCTGTTTCTGAAGCCAAGCAGGAAGAGCTGCTGGCAAAGAGCGTCGAGGTCTACAAGGACGCCATGCAGCGCGCAGGTATCCAGCACCTCTAGCCCGCCCCGGCCGGCGACCCCTCGGGGTCAGCCTTCCAGCAGCCTCCGCCGGTGCTTCAGTTCCTTGACCCACGCCCTGGTGACCATCTCCGGGAACGGCGAGCCGTCGTCGGTCCGTCCGGAACCTGCCACGCCTGCAAAGGCGGTGCCCGCCTCCAGGTCCGCGATCAGCGGACCGGACGCCTTCAGGGCAAGCTCCACCGCCTGGGCCGCCGTGCGGTCCGTCAGTCCCAGCTCTTGCGCCCAGACCAGGAAGTGCCGGCGCGAAATCCCGCTGCGCTTTCCCGCAAGGGTCAGCGCCAGGGTTTTGTCCCCGTAAACCACTGTGGAGGGAATGTCGTAGACGGGCGCGATGGTCCACTCCCCGTGCGCCTGCTGGACCATGGAGACATTCTTGGCGTGCAGGTCGCCGTTGCCGCTCAGCCAGGCAAAAGCCCCCTGGATGGCCAGATTCCTGAGTGCCGGCAAGGGCGCCGAACAGTACTCCGCCAGCGCACGACACACCTGCCCGTAGCCCACGTTGTACTTGTCCGCCGGGTAGAGCTTGAGCACCTGCGCCCCGTCCTCCACAGCCAGGCGCCGCACGTCGTCCGGACCGGCACCCGGGACCGGCACCCGGTCGAAGCGCTCGACGAGCAGGCCCGGCCGGCCCGCCACATCCCGGATCAGCTGGACCCGGCTCAGCGGGATCCGCAGTTTGGCCGCGTACCGGAACATCACCAGCTCGTTTTCCACCACATGCGGAAATTCGGGGGCGTTGAGTTTGAGGATGAACCGCCTCCCGGCGCTGGCCACGGGCAACGAGATCATGCCGGCCGACAGCTTGTCCTGCACGCCGGCCAGGGCCACGGGATCGATCAGGTCCGGGTCGCCCAGCAGTTGGTCGAAATCCACCGGCAGCTTCGGATCCAGCTGGACCGCGTGCTCGTCCGGATCCAGCGGTTCGCCGTGGCCCACAATCTGCACGTCGCCCACCGGATTCCCGCCGGCCGCAATCAGCAGCGACAGGTCGTCGTCGGCACTGGTTTTGATGGAACGCCGCAGCGCATTGAGCCGGCGGCCTTCGGGCAGCAGCCCGGTGAAATAGGGCGGCGCCGCGCCCGCTGCCGACAGGACCGGTTCGCTGGTGAGCGGCAAGGAACTTGCGACGGCGGGTCCCCCGGACGCAAGGTACGCCGGCAGGTAGCTGAACCGGGTGCCGCCGTCGTGCCGTTCAAGGCGCGCGGCCAGGACGCCGGCCTTGTAGATGTCGGCGATGCGGTGTTTCACGGCGCTGGTTCTGGTTCGCCGGCGGCGCCGGTGAGTGCGCGCGCAGCCTGGCTGGTGCGCGTGGCCAGCTGCAGCTCCAGCCCCAGCGTTTCCAGCAGCGCGGTCAGCGAATCCAGCTGAACGCTCGGCTTGCCCTGCTCAACGAACCTGACGAAGCGTTCCGAAACGCCGGCCATGTCGGCGAGGTCCTGCTGGGTCAGGCCCAAATCAGACCTGCGCGTGCGCACCTCTGCAGCGAGGAGGTCGCTGATGCTTTGGGTCATGGCGCTCCAATAGGTACGTTCGTGCCGATTCTTATGCAGTCTCGAGCCTACGCCGAATGATCGTCCGCGGGAAGGGCCGGTTCGGAACGAACGTGCCGATGGCTGTCAGCACGTTCGTTCCCTGGTTGCACGCTGCGTCCATAACCACCCCTACCAATTGACACTACTTGTGACCCGTGCCATATTTTAAGCGTGAACCTGTCAGACAGCCGGACAGCAGGACAGCCTGCCGAGTCCGCCGCGGACCCGACCGCCCACGGCCAGACCCCGGCCCAGCGCGCTCCGCAGCCGCTTGCCCGGCTCAGCGCCGCCGAAGCGGTGTTCAACGCCATCCGGGCCGACATCGAATCCGGACAGATCCCTGTCGGCGGCAAACTCAGCTCCGAGGCGATGCTCTCCCAGAGCTACGGCGTCAGCCGCTCTGTCATCCGCGAAGCCCTCCGCTCCTGTACCGCCCTCGGCCTGACCGTCACCAAGACCGGCAAGGGCACGTTCGTTGTGGCCGACAAGGTAGCCAACGACCTCACACTGGGCCAGTACTCCGCCCGAGACCTCACCGAGGCGCGCCCCCACATCGAGGTCCCCGCAGCAGGATTGGCCGCGGAGCGCCGGACTGATGAGGAACTGGAGACGCTGCGCCACATCGTCGCCGCCATGACCACGGAAACGGACCCCGAATCCTGGGTTGCCCTGGACTCCAGCTTCCACGCCGCCATCGCCCGTGCCAGCGGCAACAAAGTGTTCGCCAGCGTGGTCGCGGATATCCGGGGCGCCCTTGCCTTCCAGTCAGAAACCCTGAACATGGTGGCCGACCGGCAGCACGCCTCGGACATCGAGCACCAGCAGATCCTCGCCGCCATCGAGGCCGGCTCCGCGGACGCCGCGAGCAAAGCCATGGCCGAACACTTGCGCGCCGTCGGCGTTGCCCTCGACTCCATCCTCAACAAGTAACCCCACCCCCTAGGACTCCATGCCAGCCCCTGCCATGCCCGCTGCCCAAGACGCTGCCCCCGGCACCGCCGCAGCCGAATCCGCGATGCTCGCGCAGCACACGCCGCTAGTGGTCGCCACCCGCGACGGCCTGGTGGAAAGCGTCCACTACGGCTCGGCCATCGCCACGGCACCGGATGGCTCAGTCCTGGCAACGGCCGGAGACCCCCTGGCGCCGTTCTACCCGCGTTCTTCCCTCAAGCCACTGCAGGCCGTGGCCCTGGTCCGGGCCGGCCTGAACCTTCCCGCCGACCTGCTGGCCCTGACCGCCGCGAGCCACTCCGGAGCAGCCAAGCACCGCGGCGGCACCCAGCGCATCCTCGCCATGCACGGCCTCACTGCCGCTGACCTTGAGAACAGCACCGACCTCCCCTACGGCACCACCGAACGCGAGGACTGGCTGCGCTCCGGTTTCCACGCCACCCAGCTGACCCAGAACTGCTCCGGCAAGCACGCCGCCATGGCTGCCACGTGCGTCATCAACGGCTGGCCGGTCAAGGGCTACCTGGACCCGTCCCACCCGCTCCAGCAACTCGTTGCCGCCACCATCACCGAACTGACCGGCGAGGAACCGTTTGCCCTCAGCACGGACGGCTGCGGAACACCGCTCTTCGCCCTCACCCTCCGCGGCATGGCCCGCGCGTTCGGCAGCATCGCCGTCGCGTCCGCGAACGCCGCCGGGAGCACCTTCGACGACGGCGGAAGCGTCCCTCCGGCAGCGGAAGCCGCCGTCGGGCTGGCCATGCGGCAGCACCCGGACATGGTGGCCGGCGATCGCCGCGACGTCACCGACCTGATGCGGCTGCTCCCCGGGGCTGTGGCCAAGGACGGTTTCGAAGGCGTGCAGCTGGTGGGCCTGCCGGACGGCCGTGCAGTGGCCGTCAAGATTTCCGACGGCGGCGACCGCGCCCGGATGCCCGCCACGGTCCGCCTGCTCGAATCGCTGGGGGTGGACACCGCCCCGCTGGCCGGCATCGGCACCTCCCCTGTCCTGGGCGGCGGCCGCAAAGTGGGGCTGCTTCAGCCCACAGACTTCCTCTCTACGCCCATCCCCACCCAGTAACTCCTTAGCCCCGAACGCCCAACCTCAACAACCAGTCCCCGACCGCCCGACCGCTCCGAAGGACCCTCCATGACTAATCCCCCCATCCCTGACCACCTGATCGACGGCGGCCATGCGCATGCCAGCGAAACTGCGCTGCACGCGGAGGACAAGGGCTATCACAAGAACCTCAAACCGCGGCAGATCCAGATGATCGCGATCGGCGGGGCGATCGGCACCGGCCTGTTCCTGGGCGCCGGC
>DATCVX010000180.1:0-2764 GCA_036566705.1 Arthrobacter sp.
GGCGGTCCCTGCCGCTGGCCACGTCCCACCTGCGGATAGCGCTGTCGGTGGCCGGAGACCAGGCCGCCATCCTTGGCGCCAGCCAGCTGGTCACCCAGTATGTGCTGTCCCCGGCAGCCATTGAGGCCACCCTCCAGGCCGCAGGCTAGTTCCTTGGGAGGCATCCCGGGACGCACGTCCTAGGGGGTGATGACCCGGACGGGCGCTCCGGCCAGCCACGCCATGACGTCCTCGAACGCTCCGCCGTAAAACTGCCGGTAGCTTTCGGCCGTCACGTAGCCCAGGTGCGGGGACAGCACGGTGTTGGGCGCGGCCAGGAGGGGGTGGCCCGCGGGGAGTGGCTCATGGTCGAAGACATCCAGGGCGGCCCCGCGGATCCAGCCCTCGGTCAGTGCCTGGACCAGCGCGTCCTGGTCAACGAGCGGCCCGCGGGCGGTGTTCACCAGGATGCCTTCCGGTCCAAGAAGCCGCAGCTCAGGTTCGCCCACTGTTCCCTCGGAACGGGGAGACAGCCGCAAATGGAGAGTGACGACGTCGGACTTCCGAAAGAGGTCCTCCTTCCTGACCTTCCGGACACCGGCCTCTTCCGCCGCCTCATCGGTGAGGTTCTGGCTCCAGGCGAGCACCTCCATTCCAAAGGCCTGGCCGTAGCTGGCAATCCTGCGGCCGATCTTGCCGAGGCCCACAATGCCGAGGGTCTTGCCGGCGAGTTCAAATCCCACCGTGGTCTGCCACGTGCCTGCCCGCAGCGAGTTTTCCTCGGCAGGGATGTGGCGGGCGGCCGCCAGGAGCAGTGCCCAGGTCATTTCCGGGGCCGCGGCAGGGGACCCGGCCGTGCCGCAGACGGTGATGCCCAGTTCGGCGGCAGCACCGACGTCGATGGACGCGTTGGCCATTCCGGTGGTGACCAGGAGCTTCAGCGCTGGCAGCCTTTCCAGCACCGAACGGGGAAAGGGCGTCCGCTCGCGCATGGCGATGACGATCCCGGCGCCGGCGAGGGCTGCCACCAGGGCGTCTTCGCCGGTGAACGGTTCACGGAAGACCGTGACGGAGACGCCGTCGTCCTCGAGCGCGGCCCAGTCGGCGAAGCCGTGGGCCACACCCTGGTAGTCGTCCAGGATGGCAAGCCGGTGCTGCATGTCTGTTACCTTCGTCCCATTCTTGGTGTGTTCCCTTCCGGGGCTAGGGCCTATCGTAGCTTTGCCGCTTCCGGCAGCGGTCGACGGGGGCGGGCGGCGTGATAGCAATGGAAGTGATGAAATCACTTTTAATGCCCGTGGCTGCCCCGTGAACGGCCGGCTCCTGTCCAAGGTCCCGGGCGCCTGGATCCTGCTCGCCTGCATCGGCCTGCTCGCACTCAACCTGCGCGGTCCGTTTGTGGCGGTCGCTCCCGTGGTGGACATCATGCAGGTCGAACTGGGTTTCTCCCCGGTGGTGCTGGGGCTCCTGACGAGCATCCCGGTGCTGTGCTTCTCGCTGTCCGCGCCGCTGGCCTCGCTGGCCGCGCGCAGGCTCGGGGCGGAGTTCGCCGTCACGCTCACCATTCTTGGCGTTTTAGCCGGGGTGGTTGTCCGCTCGTCGGGCGGCCCTGCCCTTGTGGTTGCGGGCACTGTCCTGATCGGGCTCGCCATCACCGTCGGAAACATTGCCGTCCCGCTGATCATCCGGCGCGACTTTTCACCGCTGCGCCAGGGGACCGCCATGGGCGTGTACACCGCTGCGCTGAATATCGGCTCCTTCCTGACGTCCGTGGTCACCGCCCCGCTGGCCGAGCTGGCGGGCTGGCGGACCGCGCTCGCGGCGGTGGGAATCCTGGCAGTGGCGGCGATCGCCTTCTGGACCGCCGCCGTCGGGGTCCGAAGCGCTTTTGTGCCGACAAACGTGGAAGTGGCGGGCGGCCAGGAGCGGCCCGCCGTCAAGGGCTCCGGCTGGATCACTGCGGGGCTCACGGCCGGATTCGCGGGTCAGGCGTTCTCCTACTACGCCGTGACCGCCTGGCTTCCGAGCTACCTTAACGACGAACTGGGCATGTCCGCCTCGGCAGCCGGCGCCGGTTCGTCCATCTTCCAGATCCTCGCCATTGTGGGCGGGCTGGGCGTCCCGTTCGCTGCCAAATACTCCAGCACGACGACGGTGGCGATCACCCTGGGCGTGCTGTGGACGGCCGTGCCGGCCGGGCTGCTGCTGGCGCCAGGCCTGTGGTGGCTGTGGTCCGTATGCGGCGGCATCGCCCAGGGCGGCGGAATTACGCTGATCTTCATCGCCATCATCAAGCTGGCCCGGGACCAGGCGTCCGCGGGCAGGATGTCCGCCATCGTCCAGGGCGTCGGCTACTGCTTCGCGGCGGTGGCCCCGCCGCTCGTGGGATTCGTGCACGACACGGCGGGTTCCTGGACTCCCGCGCTGCTGGTGGTTCTGGCATCAGTCCTGACGTTCTTCCTCAGCACAACCCTCGCCGTGCGGCTGGTGCCGAAGGGCCGCTGACGCGTCCCGCCGTCGTCCGTTCCCTTCTAACCGCGACCCCCGAATACTGCACCCGATCCCACACACCACAGCGCGAACTGGCAGCTAATGCCCTCAAACCTGAGTTTTGCGGTCATTAGCTGCCAGTTCGCGCTGTATGAAGGGTGTTCCGTCGCCGGGCCGGCCCCCGGATTTCGGGGTTCCTGTTGCGAAGGGTGTGCCTGCCCGGCGGACGGAAATCTGTTACGCCGCGGCGAGCTCCTCCGCGGTGGCCTTTTCGCGGGCCTCCGTCAGGTACCTG
>DATCVX010000181.1:0-2214 GCA_036566705.1 Arthrobacter sp.
CGTCACCACTCCCGAATTCGCCGGCATCACCTTCCATGAGGTCACTGCCAAATCGGTGCTCAACAAGGTGGTTGCCGGTTCACGGATGCCGTTTGAGTGGACAGTCAACCCGTACCGCGGCTGCAGCCATGCCTGTGTGTACTGTTTTGCCCGCAAGAGCCACACGTACCTGGACTTCGACGCCGGCCTCGACTTCGACAGCCAGGTGGTGGTCAAGGTCAACGCCGCGGAAGTCCTCCGGAAGGAACTGGCCAAGCCGTCCTGGGGCCGCCACCAGGTGGCCCTGGGCACCAACACCGACCCCTACCAGCGCGCCGAGGGCCGCTACCAGCTGATGCCGGGCATCATCACCGCGCTGGCTGACTCCGGTACCCCGCTGTCCATCCTCACCAAAGGCACCCTGCTGGCCAGGGACATTCCGCTCCTGAAACGTGCGGCCGCCCAGGTCCCGGTGGGTGTCGGCATCTCACTTGCCATGACCGATGAAGCCCTGTCCGAGGCGGTGGAGCCGGGAACGCCGGGACCGCGCGCCAGGCTGAAACTGGTCTCGCACCTGCGCGACGCCGGGCTCCCCTGCGGCGTGATGGCCATGCCCATCCTGCCGTGGCTGTCCGACAGCGACGAAGCACTTGATTCCCTCTTCGGCTCCCTGGCAGCCGCGGGAGCCACCGGAGTGACCGCCGGCGCCCTCTACCTGAAGCCGGGCACCCGGGAATGGTTCATGCAGTGGATCGCCAGGCACCATCCGGAACTCGCGGGCAAGTACCGGCGCCTTTACGGCACTGGTTCCTACGCGTCCAAGGAATACCGCACCTGGCTTGCCGGGAAGGTCCGCTACTTCAAGCAGCGGCATGGCTTCGCAAGTACGCACGGCTTCAGCCACCGCGATCTGGAGGACGATCCCCGCGGCGAGGAGGCACAGTACCCGGCGGGAAGTATCCCCGCAGCCCACTCCGCCGGAATACAAAAACGGCCGGCCGGGGAATCCCAACCGGCCGCCGCCGGGCTGCGCCAGCAGCCCACCCTGTTCTAGGGGACGCGCCAGGTAACCAGTTCAGCGGGGAGAGCTTGTGTCCACGAGCGTGCCAAGGGATTCAAGCAGGGCCCGGACAATCGGGAAGTCGGCCGGGATCCACGGAAGGCCGAGAGCTTCGTCACGGCTAGTGGTGCTGATCCATCTCAGCTCGTCATGGTCTTCGAGCGGCCGGGGATCGCCGTCGGAAATTTCTGCCAGCCACACGCGCATGCTGGCCCGCTCGTTCAACCGCCAGCCGGCTGGCGCCCCGGCGGGCAGTTCCTCCCCCAGTTTGACCCGCACGCCCAGTTCTTCCCTGAGTTCCCGATGCAGCGCAGCCTCGCATTGTTCGCCGTCCTCGACCTTCCCGCCGGGGAACTCCCAAAGTCCGGCGAACTGCTCCGGAGCAGTCCGCCTGGCCACCAGCATCCGGGTGGGCTCGGTCAACGAGTCAAGTATTGCGCCGCCAACTACCTGTATCCGTCCAGTCACCGCTCCAGTCTATGGGGGACAATTGATGGGGCGCCCCGCGGGCGCCACGATCCACTCCCTTTTCGAAATGCAGGCATATGAGCAGCGTTGTCCAGTCACCCCCGGCCAAAAAGACCCCGTCCCCCAGGATCGCTCCGGCGATCGTTGCCCTGGCGATGGGCGGGTTCGGGATCGGCGTGACGGAGTTCACCATGATGGGCCTGCTCAAGGAGGTGGAAACGGGCCTCGGCATCAGCACCCCTGAAGCGGGGCACCTGATTTCCGCCTACGCCCTGGGCGTGGTGGTGGGCGCACCTTTGCTGGCCGCGGTCGGCGCCAGGCTGCCCCGCAAACACCTGGCACTGGGGCTCATGTTCTTCTTCAGCGTCGCCAACCTGACCTCGTACCTTGCACCGGACTACACCACCATGCTGGTCTCCCGTTTTGCCGCCGGACTGCCGCATGGCGCCTTCTTTGGTGTGGCCGCCGTCATCGCCGCGTCGCTGGTGTCACCCACCCGCCGGGGCTGGGCCATCTCGATGGTGATGGCGGGACTGACGGTCTCCAACGTGGTGGGCGTTCCCCTGGCCACCTGGGTGGGCCAGGCATTCGGCTGGCGCCTGCTGTTTGTCCTGGTGGGGGCCATCGGCCTGCTGACCCTGGCGCTGCTCTGGAGGTTTGTGCCGTTCCAGGCGGCCCACCCCGATGCCAGCATCCGGCGCGAGCTC
>DATCVX010000182.1:0-3360 GCA_036566705.1 Arthrobacter sp.
TGTGGAGTTGTTGACGTCGGCCCGCTGCGCGATTTCGGCGATGTCGGCGTACGAGGAAAGCTGCGGGTTGCGGCCGATCACATCCACTACCCGGCTCTGGGCCTTGGACAGCGGAACGTCCGGCAGCACGTCGCCGAGCCAGGCGTGCGTGAGGTTCCCGGCGCTGGTGGCGCCCGCCGCGCTGGCTTCAAGATCGACTGCGTTGGTGTTCAATCCGGACCTCTTCTGTAACGTGGCTCACTCTGCAAGGCTGATTGCATTGAATGTACTCTGCAATTTTGATTGCGGGTAGGGGTTTTGGTTTCCGCCTTGTAAATCATCGTTGTGGTAGGCGCAGAACAGGGCCACCATGATCGTATGAACGCTGAAATACCGGAGGCCGGGGAGCTAAGCCTTCCCCAGGCATTCCTCCTCCTCGCAACGAACGACAAGGACGGCGAGCCGGACGTGCCGCAGGCCGTGCTGAAGGCCGGCCTGGCCGGGGCGATCCTCGCCGAGCTGGATCTGCTCGGCGCGATCGAGCTGCAGGGCAAGCACGTGAGGGCAACCGGCGCGGCCCCCGAGACGGACTTCCAGCACCAGTTGGAACTCATCCGGGAGAAGTCACGGCCGCATACGCCCAAGCGCTGGGTCTCGATGCTTGAGAGCCGGGCCGAACTGCGCCGTGTCTATGAGGGGATGGCGTCGCTGGGGATCGTGGAGCATGTGGGCGAAAGGCACCTGGGCCTGTTCAAGACCACCCGGTACCCGGAGCGGAATCACGCACCGGAAGCGGCACTCCTTGAGAAGGTCAGGGCCGCGCTCGGCGGTACCGCCTCCGGGCAGGGAATGTCCGACGGCGGGATGTCACCTTCCGGTGCGTCGGATCCCCGGACCGCAGCTCTGATTGGTCTGCTGTACTCGGCGGAGCTGCTCGGCAAGGTTTTCCCGGGTGCAGACCAAAGCCGGGCCAGGGAGCTGGCTCATGAACTTTGGCCGTCCCGCGCGGTGGCGGACGAACTGCGGATGATCAGGCTGGCGGAATCGGAGGCCGCGACGTAACCAGACGGCCTGGCTGCTGCTAACCCGCCTGGCTGACGGTCGCCGGATGGAGGCCCCAGGTCATCTTCCGGATGGTCTCGCGCTGGAGTCCGCTCAGCGCGGCGAGCTCGTAGTCATCCATGACCCCGAGCCGGCGGGCGGTGGCCAGGAGTTTTACGCGCCGCACCTCGAGGGCGGCCTTCGTCTCCTCCAGTCCGGCCAGCTCCGCCTTCAGGCCGCCGATCACCTCCAGGTGCTGCTCCGCCGGGACGCCGGACGGGAACAGGTCCTCGGACGACAGGCCGATGGTCCGCACCGCCCAGCGGGAGAGTTCCGCGGCGCCGGCGAGGCGGGTCACCTTCATCCCGTCGCAGAGAGCCTGGGCGACCTGCTGGTTCAGGCGGACGGACAGGGCGCGGATGCTGCTCGCATTGAAGGAAAGCCGCCGCCGCTCCTCCCGGAGCTGTGCGCGGATCCGGTCCGCCTGGACAGCAGCCGGGTCGGGCGTCCCCTTGCCCCGATAACGGTAGCCGCCGCCGTCGGCATGGGTCGTAAAGGGCAAAAACACTCCTCGGTCGGGATCCCGCCAAGCGGGCCAGCTTACCTAGAAGGCTAGGCAGGACGGCCCGGCTGCGGAAATACCAATAGTGCGTGGAGCCATAACCGGAACGTGTGGCTGGCGGCGCCGGCGGGCGGTAAAACAGTGCCAGCGCACCGCCGTCGCGCATCCAGTCATAAGGGACGCTTATCCGTCCACGCACTTTAGGTCTTATCCAGACCCGGCGGAATTCCCTAGTGTCGAAGGAACTGAGTACCGCTTTCTCCTGAGCCCCTAGGAAGAGACCATGTCTGAATTTGCACCTGCAACGCGGGTAACCCGCATCAAGTCCTCCGCCAGTGTGGCCGCCGCGGCCCGCGTGCGGGAGCTGAAGGCAGAAGGGCGCCGCATCCTGGACCTGACGGTCGGCGAGCCGGACTTCGACACTCCGGAGCACATCAAGGCGGCAGCCGTCGAAGCCATCAGCCACGGGGAGACCAAGTACACCTCCGTCACCGGAACCCCCGCCCTGCAGCACGCCATCCTGCAGACCATCGAGCTGCGCACCGGCCTGCACTACACCCCGGCCGAGATCACCATCGGCGGCGGCGCGAAGCAGGTCATCTTCACGGCCTTCATGGCATCCCTGGACGCCGGCGACGAAGTGATTGTGCCCGCCCCCTACTGGGTCTCCTACCCGGACATGGTGCTCGCGAACGAGGGCACCCCCGTGGTTGTACCCTGCGGCGAGGACGTCGGCTTCAAACTCACCCCGGAAGCCCTCGCAGCAGCCCTTAACGACCGCACCAAATGGGTCATCCTGAACACACCGTCCAACCCCACCGGCGCCGTCTATTCCCCGGCGGAACTGCGCGCGCTCGCGGACGTCCTCACCGGATTCCCGCACGTCTACGTCCTCACTGACGAAATCTACGACCAGATCTACTTCGGCGAAGGCCGGCTGACAAGCCTGGTGGGAGTCGCTCCCGAGCTGAAGGACCGCATCCTCGCCGTCAACGGTGTGTCCAAGGCCTACGCCATGACCGGCTGGCGGCTGGGCTACGCGGCCGGGCCCGCCCCGCTGATCGCCGCGATCAACAAGCTCCAGTCCCAGATCTCCTCGTGCCCGTCCTCGGTGAGCCAGGCCGCTGCGGCGGCGGCACTCACCGGTGACCAGGCCTTCGTCCGGGACAGCGTCGAAATCTACCGCAGCCGGCGGGACAAGGCAGTTGCCGGGCTCAACGCCATCGACGGCCTGTCCTGCGCGACGCCGGAAGGCGCCTTCTACGCCTACGTCGACTGCGCCGGGGCCATCGGGAAGGCGACGCCGGACGGCACCGTCATCCGCGATGACCAGGACTTTGTCCTGTATTTGCTTAACCACGCGTCTGTGGCGGCGATACCGGGTTCCGCCTACGGACTGGGCCCGTACTTCCGCATTTCCTATGCGACCAGCCTCGACATCATCGAGGAATCTGTTGCTGCCATCGACAAAGCCGTCCAAGCCCTCGTCTGACCCGTACCCATTGAAGGAAATCACCATGATCCATGTAAAGACCACTATCGACCGCCCCGACGCCGACGCCGTCAGCCGCCTGGCGAAGTTCTCCTCGGCCACCATCCACGAGGCACAGGGCCGCAAGGGCGCCCTCAGCTCCAAGATCAAGCCGATCGATCGGGCCATGTCCTTCTGCGGCCCCGCCGTCACCGTCCGCTGCGCCCCCAGGGACAACCTCATGCTGCAGGTGGCCATCCACTACGCCGAAGCCGGAGACGTCATCCTCGCCGCGGCAGGGGAGTTC
>DATCVX010000183.1:0-9308 GCA_036566705.1 Arthrobacter sp.
ACTCCGGAACGCCTTGACAGCCAGGGGATTCACCGTTCTCCAAGACGACCGGATAGAGTCCTAGACCGAGATGATTGCATTTACTGCGGCGGAAATCGCCGAAATCACAAACGGCCGCCTGGACGCCGATCCCGGGATCACTCCTTTGTCGGTGGTCACGGATTCGCGCGACGCCACGCCCGGGTCCCTCTATGTCGCGAAACCGGGGGAGCACGCGGACGGCCACGACTTCGTTGCCGCCGCATTCGGGAACGGCTCAACACTGGCACTCATGGAGCGGCCGGTTGCCGGCCCGGACGGAACACGCTACCCCGCGGTCCTTGTCACCGACGCCGTGCTGGCCATGGGCGCCCTCGCCGCAGAGGCAGTACGCCGTATCCGCGCTGCCCGCCAGGCCGCAGGTGAGGAATTCACGGTGGTGGGCATCACCGGCTCTGCCGGAAAGACCACCACCAAGGACCTGCTTGCCGGTGTCCTCGCCGGCCGGGGAAACACCATCGCGCCCCAGGGCTCCTATAACGGCGAGATCGGCGTTCCGCTGACCGTCTTCAAAGCTGACGGCACCACCCGGTTCCTGGTCATTGAAATGGGAGCGACAGGTATTGGCCACATCCGCTACCTCGCGGACATGGTGAAGCCGGACATCGGCGTGGTACTGGGTGTCGGGACGGCCCACGCGGGCGAGTTCGGCGGAGTCGAAAACATCGCACGCGCCAAAGGCGAACTTCTCGAGGGACTGTCCGCCACCGGGGCCGCCATCATCAACCTCGACGACGACCGCGTCGCCGCCATGCGCGGCCGTACGCAGGCCGAGGTGCTCGGGTACTCCGCCGAACGCCGCGCCGGCGCCGCCGTCCAGGCGGTCAACCCGGACACCAACCCCGCAGGAAACCCTGAATTCGACCTCATCCTGCCGTCCGGCGAGCCGGACCTGCACGTCAGCAGCAAACTGATCGGCGCGCACCACATGGGCAACCTCCTGGCCGCAGCTGCGGCGGCAAGTGCCGCGGGGGTCCCGGGACGCGACATCGCGGCCTCACTCAGCACGCAGGCGGCGGCCAGCCGGTGGCGCATGGAGCGCACCGAGCGGGCCGACGGCGTCACCGTCATCAACGACGCCTACAACGCCAACCCCGAGTCCATGCGGGCCGCCCTGCGAACCCTCGCCGACCTGGGCCGGGGCCGCCGCACCTGGGCAGTCCTGGGAGCCATGCTGGAACTCGGACCCGAATCCATCCGCGAACACACCGCTGTGGGCACGCAGGTGGTGCGGCTCAACATCTCCCGGCTGGTGGTTGTTGGCAAGGCGGCACGGCCCCTATACGTTTCCGCCGTCCAGGAAGGTTCCTGGGGCGATGAATGCAGCTTTGCCGAAACGATCGACGAGGCGTACGAACTGCTGAACGCCGAGCTTGAACCCGGCGACCTCGTGCTGTTTAAGTCCTCCAACAGCGTGGGACTGCGCCATTTAGGCGATCGGATAGCATTACCCCCACAAACCCCGGTACCTGCCAATGAAGGGAGCGAGCAGCTGTGATTGCACTATTGATCGGCGCTGGCCTGGCCCTGTTGTGCGCCCTGGTGGGAACCCCGCTCTTTATCCGGCTGCTGGTCCGTAAGAGCTACGGCCAGTTCATCAGGGATGACGGACCTACCTCCCACCACACCAAACGCGGCACGCCCACCATGGGCGGAACGGTGGTGGTGGGCTCCGTCCTGCTGAGCTACGGGCTGACGCACCTCATCATGTGGATGATGAATCCGGCGTCGGCGGGCCCCTCGGCGTCCGCACTGATCCTGCTGTTCCTCATGGTGGGCATGGGACTGGTTGGCTTCCTGGATGACTTCATCAAGATCTCCAGGCAGCGAAGCCTGGGGCTGAACGCCAAGGCCAAACTCATCGGCCAAGGCGCCGTCGGAATCATCTTCGCTGTCCTGGCCCTGAATTTTCCGAACCCTGACGGAGTCACGCCGGCCTCCACCAAGATCTCCCTGGTCCGGGACCTTCCCTGGCTGGACCTCGCCTTCGGCGGAACCGTCCTTGGCGCCATCCTGTTCGTCCTGTGGTCCAACCTGATTGTGACCGCCGCAACAAACGGGGTGAACCTCACCGACGGCCTGGACGGCCTGGCCGCCGGCGCTGCGGTCATGGTCTTCGGCGCCTACACACTGATGGGCATCTGGCAGAGCAACCAGGCCTGCGGCTCCCCGCGGGAGGCCGGGAGCGGCTGCTACTCGGTCCGCGACCCGCTCGACCTCGCCCTCCTCGCTGCCATCATGAGTGCCGCCCTTGTTGGATTCCTCTGGTGGAATACGTCGCCGGCCAAAATCTTCATGGGCGACACCGGATCCCTGGCCATCGGCGGCGCGATTGCCGGCTTCGCCATCCTCTCCCGGACCGAACTGCTGCTGGGCATCATCGGCGGTCTTTTTGTCCTCATCACCTTGTCCGTCATCATCCAGGTCGGCTACTTCAAGGCCACCCGCGGTAAACGCTTCTTCAAGATGGCACCGCTGCAACACCACTTCGAGCTCAAAGGGTGGGCCGAGGTCACTGTTGTGGTCCGGTTCTGGATCCTTGGCGGGCTCTTCGTGGCCGTTGGCCTGGGCATCTTCTACGCTGAATGGGTTGTGCTCCTGTGACCGTTTCCTCCCGCCTTCAGGACCTCGTCAGCTGGGACTCGGACTGGGCAGGGCTGCGCGTCGTGGTGACCGGCATCGGTGTGTCCGGTTTCGCTGCCGCCGACACCCTCATCGAACTGGGCGCCCGCGTTGTGGTGGTTGACGCAGCCACGTCCGAAACCGCCAAAGCCCAGGCAGACACCCTGAAGATCGTCGGTGCCGCCGACGTGCTCCTTGGCGACGAAGCAGTCAGCAGAATCCCGAAAATCGACGGAGCACTGCCGGAACTCATCGTGACGTCACCGGGCTGGCGCCCCGACCAGGCCCTCCTGGCATCGGCCGCGCGTGCCCACATACCGGTCTGGGGCGACGTCGAACTCGCCTGGCGCCTGCGTATCCGCGAAGGACACAAGACCGCTGACTGGCTGACCATCACCGGAACCAACGGCAAAACCACCACGGTGGGGCTGACCGAAGCGATGCTGCAGGCCGCGGGACTGAAGGCCATCGCCGTCGGCAACGTCGGGACTCCAATCCTGGACGCCCTCCGCGATCCCGTCGAGTACGACGCCTTCGCGGTTGAGCTATCCAGCTTCCAGCTGCACTGGGCAGAATCCCTGTCGCCGGTGGCAAGCGTGTGCCTCAACGTCGCCGAAGACCACGTTGACTGGCACGGCTCCTACACGTCCTACCTGGCGGACAAGGCCAAAGTCTACGAACGCACCCAGAAGGCGTGCATCTACAACGCCGAGCAGATCGAAACCGAGCGCATGGTGGAGAACGCGGACGTGATGGAAGGCTGCCGGGCCGTAGGCTTCACCACCCTCACCCCGGCCATCAGCATGCTCGGCGTCGTGGAGGGTCTCCTGGTGGACCGTGCCTTCATCGCCGAGCGCAAGGACAGTGCGGCCGAGCTCGCCTCCATGGCCGACCTCGGCGAATTCACACCGCGCCACATGGTGGCCAACGCCCTGGCGGCAGCGGCCCTCGTGCGGGCCTACGGTGTCGACCCCAAAGCCGTCCGGCAGGGCATCCGGGACTACGTCCCCGGAAACCACCGGATCCAGCCGGTTGCCCGCCAGAACGGCGTGCTGTGGGTCAACGACTCCAAAGCCACCAACCCGCACGCAGCCTCGGCGTCGCTGGCCACCTTCGAGAACGTGGTCTGGATCGCCGGCGGCCTTTCCAAGGGCGTCAGCTATGACGACCTCGTGCGTGACCACGCCGCACGGCTCAAAGCCGTGGTCCTGATCGGCACCGACACGGCGGCCCTGGCCCAGGCCCTCGGGCGACACGCACCGGATGTCCCGGTGATCGGCGCACCTGCGGGCGACACTGAAAACATGCAGACTGCCGCACAGGGCGGGGCCGTCGTAGGCAGCTCGCCGGATTCCGGAGAGGCCGTGATGTCCCGGGCTGTTGCGTCAGCGGCGGAGCTGGCCGCGCCGGGTGACACCGTCCTGATGGCTCCGGCAGCTGCATCCATGGATCAGTTCTCTTCCTACGCTCACCGTGGCGACGCCTTTATCGAAGCTGTCCGCGAGCTGGTGGAAGGGCAGGCCCAGACCGGCGAGGAGTAACAATGGTCAGCACGCCCACCCGGCCGCCGGCTGCAAAGCCGCGCCCCGGGAACACCGCCAAGCCGGCCTCCCCCCGACGTTCCGTGCCCGTACGGATCCGCAACGGGTACCGCCGGTTCTGGTCCGCACTGGAAGGTACGGGGACTTCGCGGAACGGCTCCACGTACTACCTGATCCTGGGCTCCACCCTCGCGCTGACGGCCATCGGGATCATGATGGTGCTCTCGGCCTCCAGCGTGGAATCCATCGCAGCCGGCAAGTCGCCCTACGGTGACGCCCTCAAGCAAGGCATGTTTGCCGCCATCGGCATCTTCACCATGTTCGTCCTGTCGCGCATCAATGTCGTCTGGCTCAAGCGGCTGGCCTGGCCCGGGCTTGGCATCGCCCTGGTGCTGCTGGTCCTGGTCCAGGTCATCGGCGATGAAGTCAACGGAAACAAGAACTGGATCGACATCGGCGGCATCACCTTCCAGCCTTCCGAGGCCTCCAAGCTGGCCTTGGCACTCTGGATGGCCACCGTCCTGGCCAGGAAGGGCAAGCTGCTGCGCCGATGGCAGCACGCGCTGATCCCGGCAATCCCGGTCGCCGGCCTCGTCATCGGCCTCGTCATCCTGGGAAACGACCTGGGCACCGCGATCATCATCATGATGGTCACGGCCGCCGCGCTCTTCTTCGCCGGCGTGCCGCTGTACCTGTTCGGCTTCGCCGCGCTGATCGGCGCTGCGGGCACCGCGGCCATGGCAGTCACCAGCTCCAACCGCATGTGCCGCATCACGTCCTGGTGGACAGGGCAGTCCTGCGCCGACGGCATCGACGCAAACTACCAGGCCACCAACGGGATCTACGGGCTGGCGTCCGGCGGCTGGTTCGGCGTTGGCCTGGGCCAAAGCCGGCAGAAATACAGCTGGATCCCGGAAGCCCACAACGACTTCATCTTCGCCATCATCGGTGAGGAGCTGGGCCTGGTAGGCACCGTCGTCGTCCTGATCCTGTTCGCCATCCTCGGCGCCGCGATCTATCGTGTGGTGGTGGCCCAGGAGGACATGTTCCACCGTGTCCTGGCAGGCACCATCATGGTCTGGCTCCTCGGGCAGGCCACCGTCAACATGTCCGTGGTCACCGGGCTGATGCCCGTGATCGGCGTCCCGCTGCCGTTCATCTCCTATGGAGGTTCGGCACTCCTGATGTCGCTGTGCGCCGTCGGCGTGGTGCTGTCCCTCGCCCGGGAGCAGATGGCCCCGTCAATCCGTCCCAAGCGGATGCTCAAGTTCGGCAACCGGCCGTCCCGTGGATCCACCGGCCGGACGAAAACCGCAAGAAAGCGTACCTAGCACCAGATGACTTCAAAGAATCTTTCCATCGTCCTCGCCGGCGGCGGAACCGCCGGCCACATCAGCCCCCTGCTTGCCATCGCGGCCGCCCTCCGGGCCGCCGCACCGGAGGCCAGCCTCCTCGCCGTCGGGACACCGTCCGGCATGGAAACCCGCCTGGTGCCGGCCGCCGGCCTGGACCTTGCCACGATCGACCGGGTGCCGCTGCCCCGCAAACCGTCCATGGACCTGGTCCGGCTCCCCGGCCGCCTGGCCGGTGCCGTGCGGCAGGCCGGCCGGATCCTGGACGAGAACGGCGCAGACGTGCTGGTGGGCGTTGGCGGGTACGTGTGCACGCCCATGTACCTGGCTGCCCGGCGGCGGCGGATCCCCATTGTGATCCACGAGGCCAACGCACGTCCCGGCCTCGCCAACCGTGTCGGGGCGATGCTGACCAAATACGTGGCCGTCGCCTTTGACACCACGCCGCTTCGGCACGCCCGCCACGTCGGGATGCCCATGCGCTCCGAAATTTCCGGCCTGGAGCGGTCCGCCGCCCAGGCGGGCGCCCGCGAAGCGCTGGGGTTGGACCGTGACCGGCCAACTCTGATCGTCACCGGGGGATCCTCCGGCGCCCAGAGCATCAACCGCACGGTGGAAGCCTCCGTGGGGGAGCTGGCCGCAGCCGGCGTCCAGACACTTCACATCACCGGACGCGGGAAGGCCGTGCTGGACGCCGACGGCAAACCGCTCGCAGCACCCGGCTACCGGCAGGTGGAGTACATCGACGGCATGGAGCTGGCCTACGCGGCCGCGGATGTCCTGCTGGCGAGGTCCGGCGCCGCGACGGTCTGCGAAGTGGCTGCCGTGGGTGTACCGGCGGTCTTCGTCCCGTTGCCCATCGGCAACGGCGAACAGGCGCTCAACGCGGCCGGGCTGGTGCGGGCGGACGGGGCGCTCCTGGTCCAGGACCGGGACTTCACCGCCCAGTGGGTCCGGGAGAAGCTCATCCCGCTCGTGACCGACCCGTCCCGGCTCGCCGCCATGGCCGCCAACTCCCGGCACCTTGGAATCAGAAACGCCGACCAGCGCATGGCTGGTCTTGTCCTGGAAGCGGTATCCGCATGACCCCCGCCGGCATCCACAGCCAGGAATCCCTGGGCCGCGTCCACTTCATCGGGATCGGCGGCGTCGGCATGTCCGCGGTCGCCCGGATCATGGTTGCCCGCGGGGTGTCAGTCAGCGGCTCAGACGCCAAGGACCTTCCCGTCATGGCAGACCTTCAAGCGGCGGGCGCCAGGATCGCCGTCGGATATGACATGGCCAACCTGGGCGATGCCCAGACCGTGGTGGCGGGCTCCGCCATCCGCGCCGACAACCCGGAACTGGTGGCGGCCCGGGAGGCCGGCCTGCCGGTCCTGCACCGTTCCGAGGCCCTGGCCGCCACCATGGGCGACGACGTGGTGGTGACCGTTGCGGGAACCCACGGGAAGTCCACCACGACGTCGATGGTCACCGTGCTGCTGCAGGGCACGGGCCTGGAGCCCTCGTTTGCCATCGGCGCGAACGTTCCGGCCCTCGGCGTCAACGCCGCGCACGGCTCCTCCGGGATTTTTGTGGCCGAAGCCGACGAATCGGACGGCTCGTTCCTGAACTACCGGCCCCGGATTGCCGTGGTCACCAACGTGGAGCCAGACCACCTGGACCACTACGGAACCGCTGAAGCCGTTTATGCCTCCTTCGACCGGTTCACCGGCCTGCTGCCCGCCGACGGCGTCCTGGTGGCATGCGCCGACGACGCCGGCGCCCTTGCCCTGGCCCGCCGCACCCAAACGCGCGGCAACACCCGGGTGGTCCTGTACGGGACATCGGCGGACGCGGACGTGGTGCTGCACGACGGCGGCCCCGGGGACGTTTCCGTTTCCACCGCTGCCGGCAGGTTCGGCCTCGAACTGCAGGTCCCCGGCCGGCACAACGCCCTGAACGCCGCCGCCGCTTTCGCAGTCGCCCTGGAACTGGGGGTGGACGCGGGTGCAGCCGCCGCCGCACTGGCCAGCTTCTCCGGCGCGTCACGGCGCTTCGAGCTGAAGGGGGAGGCCGGCGGTGTCCGTGTCTTCGACGACTATGCCCACCACCCCACAGAGGTGCGTGCCGCCCTGTCAGCAGCCCGGTCCGTCGCCGGTGACCACCAGGTCCACGTCCTCTTCCAGCCGCACCTCTTCTCCCGGACCCGGGAGTTTGCCCGGGAGTTCGCAGAAGCCCTGAACCTGGCGGACACCGCCCTGGTCCTGGACATCTACCCCGCCCGCGAAGATCCGATCCCCGGCGTCACCAGCCAGCTGATCGCCGACCACCTGGGTGCCGGCGGGCGCCTCGTGGACGCAGGCGCGGCTGTGGCCGAACTGGTCGCCTCCGCGCGTCCCGGCGACATTGTCCTGACCGCGGGAGCCGGCGACGTGACGGCGTTTGGGCCAATGATCGTGCAGGCACTGCGTGGCTAGTGCCCGGCGCCCTACCTACACGTCGCCGGGGCGCACACAGCGGGGGAGCAGTGGATCCGGAAACGGACCCGGCGGCATGCCAGGCAACCGCGCGCCCGCCCAGGCGGCGCAGCCGGAGGTCATCTCCGCCTCCAAGAGCGCTCCCGCGCCTGATCCGGACCCGGCCCGGGGCAAACAGGCCAAGGACACCGTGTCAAAGGGCACTATGTCCAAGAACGCTCAGGCGTGGGCCTCACGGCGCAAGGAGAAGCAAGCCAAGGACAAACTGCCCCCGGGCGCCGCTGCCGGCGCAAACGTCCTCGCGTTCCCGGAGCCCAGGGGCAGGCGGCTGAAGCGGAACATCATCATCACGGTATGCACAGTGATGGTACTCATGGCCGGGGTCCTCGCGGCAGCCATTTTTTCGCCGCTCCTCGCGGTCGGCACCATTTCCGTGTCCGGCACTAAGCTCCTCACGCCTGACCAGGTGCAGGCCGCCCTGGAACCGCTGAAAGGCAAACCCCTGCCCCAAGTCAGCGACGAGGAAGTGGACCGGCTCCTGGAACCGCTGGTCCAGATCAAATCCGTAACCACGCAGGCCAGGCCCCCGTCCGGCCTGGTGGTTAACGTCAGGGAGCGCGTCCCGGTGGCATTGGTGAAGCAGGGGGAGCAGTACCAGCTGGTGGATGTGGACGGCGTCCGGCTGGCCGCCACATCGGACCCCGGGTCCGTGTCACTGCCCGTCATCGACGGCGGCGCCGGCACAATCGGCAAGGACCTTTTCCAGGCCACCGCGGCGGTGCTTGGCGCACTTCCCCCCGAGGTCCTGGCCAAGCTGTCAAATGCCTCGGCCCAGTCGGTGGACGCCGTTGAACTCAAGCTCGTCGACGGCCAGACCATCGTGTGGGGGAACGCCTCGGAAAAGGAGCTGAAGGCCAAGGTCCTTCAGGCCCTGCTGAAAGTGCCCGCCGATCCGAAGAACCCCGTGCGCGTCTACGACGTCAGCGTGCCCAGGCATCCCGTGACGCGCTGAACCTCTTTATTTCCCGGTATTCGCACGACACGCGGCCCCGGTTATTGAATGTGCGAACCATAGGAAATACCGTCACAGACATGAGTTACTTGACATAACTATAACCTTCAACTCGAAGGTTAAGGTTCAAAGCTTCAAGCCCGACTCCAAAAGTTTTCGCAATAGGACACGAACAAGGGACACGTAACGTGGCAGCTCCGCAGAATTACTTGGCCGTCATCAAGGTCGTCGGCATCGGCGGCGGTGGCGTGAACGCAGTCAACCGCATGATCGAAGTCGGTCT
>DATCVX010000184.1:0-8887 GCA_036566705.1 Arthrobacter sp.
CCACCACCATCAGCGGCGTTCCCACCACCTACCAGATGCTGTGCGAGCATCCTGCCTGGGAGGGCACGGACCTGGGCTCGCTGAACAAACTCACCTGCGGCGGCTCGGCGGTCCCCCTGAGGGTCCTGGAGGCGTACGAACGGCGCGGCCTGCGGTTCTCGAATGGCTACGGCATGACCGAGACCGCGCCTGGGGCCACCACGCTTCCGGCGGCCCGGTCACGTGAGAAGGCCGGCTCATCAGGGCTGCCGCATTTCTTTACCGACGTGCGCATCGCGGACGTTGACGGCAGCACCGCAGCGACGGGGACAGTGGGCGAGATCCAGATCAAGGGCCCCAACGTCATCCCCCGGTACTGGAACCGGCCGGACGCGACCGCCGGTTCCTACGATGCCAACGGGTGGTTCAAGTCGGGGGACCTCGGCTACAAAGACGCCGAAGGGTTTGTGTTCGTCTCCGACCGGCTCAAGGACATGATCATCTCCGGCGGGGAAAACATCTACCCGGCCGAGGTGGAGCAGGCCATCACGGAACTCGACGCGGTGGGCAGCGTGGCCGTGATCGGTGTCCCGGACGAGAAGTGGGGCGAGGTGCCGCGGGCCGTGGTCCTGCTCCGGGAGGGTGCGCAGCTCAGCGAAGAACAACTGAGGACGCATCTGGAAGGACGACTGGCCCGCTACAAGATCCCCAAGTCCGTAGTGTTCGTCGATGAGATGCCGCGGACAGCGAGCGGGAAAATACGGAAGGCCGACCTGCGGAGGCTCACCTCAGGACAGCCTGCCCAGTCCTGAGCCCGGCCAGATCCAGGCTTCCAGCGGAAGGCTGTCCGGCCGGAACGCCGTGAGCGCCTGCTCCAGCGTCCCGGCCGGCAGCCCCAGGGATTGCAGAAGGACGTCCCGAACCTCGGCAACCGGCACGCCGGCGAGCGCCAGGTCCCTGAGGGTCACCGCGCCGTCGCGCTTGGCCAGCCGGACGCCGTCGGAATTCACCACCAACGGAACGTGGACATATTCCGGTACCGGCATATCCAAAAGTGAAGCAAGATATGCCTGCCGGGGGGTGGACGGCAGGAGGTCGTCCCCGCGGACCACCTGGTCAATGCCCTGGGCGGCGTCATCGACCACCACAGCCAGGTTGTACGCCGTCACGCCGTCGTTGCGGCGGAGGACAAAGTCGTCCACAATGCCGGTGAACGCGCCATGGAGAATGTCGTTTACGGTGTATCCCGTGACTCCGGACCGGAGCCTCACGGCGGCCGGCCTCATGGACCGCTTGAACTCCACCTCCGCCGGATCGAGGTTCCGGCATGTGCCCGGATAGGCGCCCTGGGGGGCGTGCGGAGCCGAGGGCGCCTCCTGGATCTCCCGGCGGGTACAAAAACATTCATAGGTCAGGCCTGCGTCAGTCAGTTGGCCGATCGCTTCGGCATAAACGGCGCCCCGGGCCGTCTGGCGCACGACGGCGCCGTCCCAGGTAACACCGATCGCTTCCAGGTCGCGGAGCTGCTCCGCTTCTGCCCCGGCCCGGGCGCGGTCCAGGTCCTCGACCCGCAGCAGGAAGTCCCGCCCCGTGGACCGGGCAAAGAGCCAGGCAAGCATGGCGGTGCGGAGGTTGCCGACGTGCAGCTCACCGGAGGGGCTGGGGGCAAAGCGGCCGGCGGAAGTCATGGATCAACCCTATGCCGGACAACACAAGAGCCCCTCAGCTACCGACGACTTCGCAGGATCCGACGTCGGGGGCTCAGGGGCTCTTGCCGTGTTTGCTTCAATGACCATGGTGTGAACAAGCGTCAATCAGCGGCGGCCTCCTTGCGAGAGGCAGTGTCCAGTTGCCGGGTGGTGTACCGGGGAAGCTGTAGCCTGCGGGGTTCAGCGGTAGCCTCTGCCCTTGTTGCCACAATTTGAACAGAAGCCATACAGTTGGCACAACTGGCGCGCTGCCTACTGGTCAGTCTGACTAATGCACACCGCCCAAGCCGACAGGAAGTGATCAGATTGCAGGAACTGGACGCCACGGACAAGCGCATCCTCAACGCACTGGACGAGGACCCCCGGGTTCCCATCATGGTGCTGGCCCAGCGGCTGGGCCTGGCGCGCGGAACTGTGCAGTCGCGCCTGGAGCGAATGACGGCGTCGGGAGCCCTCCGGCCCAACAGCAGCCGGGTACTCCCATCAGCCTTGGGCCGTGGCGTTGCGGCAGCCGTGAGCGCGGAACTGGACCAGAGCCACCTCAATGAGGCCATCGCTGCCCTCCGGGAAATTCCCGAGGTCCTGGAATGCCACGCACCGGCTGGCGACACGGACCTCCTGATCCGCGTGGTGGCCACCAGCCCTGACGATCTCTATCGGGTGTCCGAGGAAATCCGGCTCTGCCCCGGCATTGTGCGTACGTCCACCAGCATGTTCCTGCGCGAGGTCATCCCGTACCGGACCACCGGGCTGCTGCGGGACTGACCGGACCGTTCAGCGCCGGGCACCCACCCTGCAAGGGGAGCTCTCCCCATCGCCCTCCCGGACCCAACGCAGCTAGGCTGGCACGGGAATCCATTCAGGGGGAAACATGGCGGGGAACTTTTACGGCGGCGACGTGGCCCAGCTGCGGCGGCTTGCCAAGGACCTGGCAGGCGGTGCCAACAGGCTGACCCTGCTCGGCCAGCAGCTCAGCGGTGCCATCAGCACCGGCGCCTGGAAAGGGCACGACGCCGAGCGGTTCCGCAGCGACTGGACCTCATCGCATATGAAACTGCTGAAGTCCGCGACGGCGGGGCTGGAGACTGCATCCAAGGCGCTTCTCGCCAATGCCGACGAGCAGGAAAAAGCCAGCAGCGGCGGCGGTTCGGGCGGCAGCTGCCCGGGGGGCGGCGGAAGTGGCGGCAGCGGCCCGGCAGAAGAAGCCGCCCAGGACCTGACGGACCGGCTGAACAGCATGAGCGCCGAAGAACGCCAGGAATATCTCGGCAGCGACGAATTCAAGCAATGGGCCGCGGACAACCCTGAGGGCGCCAAAGCCGCCATGGACGCCGCCGCCGACTCCGGCCTGATCGGGAAGAACTCAGAAGAATACGCGGATTTCCTCAATTCCTATTGGAACAACCAGGCCATGCTGGGCATGGGCATCGACCCTTCCAGCTGGGACACGTCCAAGGGGACAGAGCACAACTGGGAGACCATCAAAAAGGTCTACAACTTTTACGGCCAGGCCTACTTGTCCAACCCGGACCTGCAGTGGGCCGGGATGGCCAACATGATCGGCCCGTCCTTCGCTGGCGGCTTCAAGGACATGGCCATGCTGCGGGACCTCGCACAGCAGATCGCGGACAACCCGGCCTCGGACGTCCCGCTTCCCATCCTGGACCAGATCGAACAGCTCGCCGGAATGACCGACGCGGAGATCCGTTACTACGAAACCAGCATGCTGGACATGAACAAGGAGATTTTCCTCGACCAGGCCCGCCAGCACGAGGCATACATGAACGGCGGAATGGACGAGATCAACCGGCTGCAGGACTCCGGCGCCATTGATTCCAAGACTGCGGAGGCCTGGGCCAAGATCGATTCCGGCGATCCCGACCTTGTGCGGGAGGGAAACACGTCCCTGCTGTACCGCGAGCAGAACGAGATCATCGCGGACGACTACGACAACATGCGCAACCACCCCGGCGGGGAAGCCGTGACGTACCTGGTCACCCTGGCCGGCGAGCCGTCCATTCCCGGGGCAAAGAGCTACGCGGAGGTCTTCCCCTACAGCTTCAGTGTGGAGAGCCCCGGGCCGGAAAACGTACCGTTCACCAACTGGGACAACCCCACCCAGTTCCGCACCGACTTCACCACCGGCTTCCCGGACGGGAACATCTCCAACGCCGACCAGCGCTGGGAACTCATCCGGCAGGACACCCTTCCGGCCTACCAGGACCTTCTGGCGACGGATCCCGCACGGGCTGAACAGATTATCGCCTCCGACTTCAACGACCGCGTGGACCAGCACCGGCCAACCAACAACATCCCCGGCATCATGGACCGCTTCGTGGATGGCTTCGGCGCGGAGGTGCACCAGTGACGTCCGCAACCGCATCCTCGCGCCTGAAGCGGCAGGCCGCCGTCGTACTTCTTGCACTGTCCGCTTGCCTCGCCCTGCCCGGCTGCCAGATCAGCGGCACCACCACCGAACCGACCTCTCAAGGGAGCACCATGAGCACCTCGGAATTCTCCACCCTCGACGCCGCCGGAGTGGCCGCCATCCGGGAGTCCAAAACCGCGCGGCTGGACATGAGCTCGGGACGGCTGGAAAAGGCGGCCGTACGCGTCACCGAAGACAGTTACGGACCCGAGATCAACACCCGGGACTCAGGAAAGATCAAATTCACCATCGTTGCGCCGACCGGCGAGATCAGCGGGGAAACGGACCGGATCCGGTTCAACACCACTGACAAACGTCCGGACTTCAGCGAGGTCACCTACTTCCTCACCGCTGGCTCTCCGGACGAGTATTTCGAGCTCATCCGGGACGGGGTGGAGCGGTACGGGATCGACGCCGACTCCGCAGAACGCTGGATCGCCGGCGCCCAGCGGGACCCGGAACGAAAGAGCGACTTTTCCATCACCTCCGGCACCGCCACCGGGCTGGAAGTGAACTACGACCTCCGCTACGACGGCACCAAGGACACCCAGGTGATCATCGTGCACGTCAGTCCGGCGGCGTAGGCAAAATGGCACGGCTAAACCGGCGGCCCGGCGTTGGACTTCAGGTTCTTCATCACCAGGGTGGACGTCAGCCGCTCAACACCCGGCAATGATGTGAGCTCGGCGTCGTAAAAGCGCTGGTACGCCGGCAGGTCCTCGGCGATGACTTTCAGCAGGTAGTCCGGCGAGCCGAAGAGGCGCTGCGCCTCCACAATGTTGGGGTTGTCCGCCACCCGGTTCTCGAAGATCTCCATGGTGGGGCGGTCCACCTGGCGCAGCGTCACGAACACAATCGCCTCGAACCCCAGCCCCACGGCCGCCGGATCAATGTCCGCCTTGTAGCCGCGGATCACCCCCGAGGACTCCAAATCGCGCAGCCGCCGGTGGCACGGGGCGACTGTCAGGCCCACCTTTGCGGCCAGGGCCGTGGCAGTCATCCTGCCGTCCTCTTTGAGGTAGCGCAAAATATTTCTGTCGATATGGTCAATCACGCAATAACCTTACCGAAACAGCCCCTGACTGCGAGAAAAAGGGGAGCACTTATGGCATCAAAGTTCATAGGGTTTGTCCTGTAGCCATCTGACAGGAGTAACCCGTGAACGCCCAGCTGTTTTTCGCCTTTATCGTGGTGGCTGTCGCCCTGGCCTGCACGCCCGGCGTGGACTGGGCATACTCCATTACCGCCGGACTGCGGCAGCGCAGCTTTGTTCCGGCGGTGGCCGGACTCTGCGGCGGTTACCTCCTGCACACCATCCTGATGGTGGCCGGACTGGCTGCCCTGCTGGCCGGCATGCCCGGTGTGCTCGGCTGGATTACGGTGGCGGGCGCCGGCTACCTCCTGTGGCTCGGCGTCAGCACCCTCCGCTCGTGGCGCGGCGCCTCCTTCAGCACGGCAGACGCCGTCGGAACCCCCAACGCCAACCAGCTCCGGACGTTCCTTCAGGGCATGGGGACCAGCGGCATCAACCCCAAGGGCCTGCTGTTCTACGTGGCGCTGGTGCCGCAGTTCGTCAGCACGGAGGCGTCGCTGCCCGTACCCGTGCAGTCGGGGCTGCTGGGCCTGACGTTTGTGCTGCTCGCCGGCATTGTCTACACCTGCGTGGCACTCCTTGCCCGCAAACTCCTGCAGTCCCGGCCAGGTGCAGCACGCAAGGTGACCCTCGCCAGCGGTGTGATCATGGTTGCCCTGGGCGTGGTGCTCCTGTCCGAGCAGCTGGTCCCGCTGTTCATCTCCTGACCCGCATCCGGCGCGGCTCCCGAATGCTACGGGCGGCGCTCCATGAACCACTCCGTAAACTCCGAGGCCCGCCCGTCGGGAGCCAGCCGGATGACCCACAGGTTGTCATAGCTGGGCCTGTCCCCCAGGTAATGCGTGTACCCCTGCACGAAGGCCAGGTCGCCGTCGGAGCCCAGCAGCGTCCACTCGAACGTCCACTCGTCAGGCTCATCGCGGGCAGCCAGCCAGCGTTCCACGATCTGCTCGCGCCCGGTCCACGGGTCCCTGTCGTGCGGGCGGGTGGCGTAGACGGCGTCCTCGGTGAACAATGCCCGGATGTCGTCAGGCCCGTTGGTGGTCCATGCGCTGATGTACTTTTCCATCCAGGACCGGGCTGCGTCGCTCATTTCTCCGTTGTACTCCCGCCCGGGCGGCCCCACAAGGGCGCCGCCGCGGAACGGCTTATTCGCCGTCGAGTTTCTCCCACTCCTGTTCCCACAGCCGGCGCTCCTCCACGTCCTTGCGGATGACTTCGAAGGTTTCGAGCTCGGCCGGCCTGCCGCGCAGCCAGTCCCGCGGATTGAGGGATTTCATGCCGTTGTCCAGCAGCAGGAAGGCGCGGTCGGTCATGGCGTCGTTTCGCAGCATCATGTCGGTTTTCCGGCGGCGAAGGACCTCCCCCAGGGTCTCCTCAGACTTGGCCCGGGCACCCAGGCGCCGAAGCGAGCGGGCACGTATCAGCAGCAGGGCGGCGGAAAGGTCATCGGAGTTGAGCAGTCCCTCCGTCCAGATCACCACCTGTTTGTCCCGGCCCAGCGCAAACGCGGCTGAACAGCGCGCCAGGGCAGCGGGCAGCGACGGCGGCAGCTGGGCAGAGGTCTGCAGGGCGGCTTCCAGCTGGCCCGTTTCCCGCAGGCAGTGCGCGAGTGCCAGGAATACTGCTTCCTCGCTGAAAAGCACGGGGACCTCGACGCGTTCGGCAACTTCGACCCGGGTGACCACCCGGGCAAGGTAGACGGTGGCGTACTGGTTGGCGTCGTCGCCGTTCCTGATGGACAGCCCGCGCTGCAGGAGCTCGGAGGCGCGCAGGTAGCCGCCGTGCTTGTAGGCCAGCAGCCCGGCCATGAGGTAGCAGAGTCCGGCCCACGCGGGATATGTGCGGGCCAGCGCGATAAGCCGCTCGGGCTGCCTGGCCCCGAAGATGGCTTCGTGGACCGCCTTGGCCGTCTTTCCGGAGAGCATTTTGAGCCGTGGAACGTTGCCGTCAACGGAAAGGAACGCCTGGTTCCGGACGCCGAGGACGCTCTGCAGAATCCCGCCGACTCCGTCGGCCAGGTCACGGACCGCCGTACGCAACTGGACTGGTCCGAACGGCGTCAGGTCCCGGGTGTCCCGGTAGATCGGTGCTAAAGCATCCCCCGCGGTCATTTCTCCATGCTAGCCGGGAGCCGCGGCCGGCCGGGAAACCCGGCGGCAACCGTCAGGAGGTGGCCACGGAAACCCAGAGCCCGATCACCCACGTGCTCGCCGCAAGGCAGGCCAGCCCGAACTCCACAAGCATGCCCAGCCCGGTGGCCTTGAGGGCCGCCCAGCTGGTGGTGGTGGCAGTGCCGAAGTTCCGCGTGCGGACCAGTTCGCTGAGCAGCAGGCCGGCGGCGAAACCCACAAACAGGCCCACCAAGGGAATGATGAACATGCCGGCAACGCCGGCCACCAGGCCGATCACCACGCTCCGGCCGGGGATGCGGTGCTCCTTGAGCTTGCGCCCGGTCAGCACGGCACTCGCCGCCATTCCTGCCAGCACAAAGACCAGGCCAATGCCGAACACCACCCAGCCGGCGGTTCCCGCCCCGCCCCAGATGGCCCACGCCAGGAGGCTGAGCCCGATCAGGATGCTGCCGGGGAGGACCGGGATGATGGTGCCGGCTACGCCCACCAGGATCGCCAGGCCGCATAGGATGGTCACCACGGTTTCGGAGTTCATGCCCCTCAGTTTAGGGCGGCCGCCCTGCCGGCCCGGACCGGCAGTCTTAACCCCCGACGGCGGCGCCTCCCCTGGGAGGGGAGGCGCCGCCGTCGAACGTTATGGCAGGCTGTGGCTGCGGAGGTTACTCCGCTTCCACTGCCGCGGCGACAGCTGCGGTCACTGCCGGGGCCACGCGCGGGTCCAGCGGGCTGGGCACGATGTAGTCCGCAGACAGGTCATCTTCCGCCAGCTCCGCGATGGCGCGGGCCGCGGCGATCTTCATGGCGGGCGTGATCCGGCGGGCGCCGGCGTCCAGTGCCCCGCGGAAGATTCCGGGGAACGCGAGCACGTTGTTGATCTGGTTGGGAAAGTCGCTGCGGCCGGTGGCCACCACGGCGGCGTACTTGGCGGCAACCTCGGGCAGTACTTCGGGGTCCGGGTTGGAGAGCGCGAACACGATGGAATCGGCGTTCATCAGCTTCAGGTGCTCTTCGTCCAGCTTGGATGAGGAGACGCCCACAAAGACGTCGGCGCCAAGCAGGGCGTCGCCGGGGCCGCCGTTGATGCCGCGCGGGTTGGTGCGCTGCGCCAACTGGGCCTTCTTGCTGGCCGGATCGGCGGCGATGTCCGCACGGTCGCGGTTGATGACGCCCTTGGAGTCGAGCAGGACCACGTCCTGGATGCCGGCGGCGAGGAAGATTTCGGCGACGGCGATGCCGGCCGCTCCTGCGCCGGAGACCACCACACGGAGGCTTTCCAGTTCCCGGCCGGTCACCTTGGCGGCGTTGGTCAGCGCGGCGAGGGCCACCACGGCGGTGCCGTGCTGGTCATCGTGCATGACCGGGCAGTCCAGCGCCTCGATGAGCTTTTCCTCCAGTTCGAAGCAGCGGGGCGCGGAGATGTCCTCGAGGTTGACGGCGCCGAAGCTGGGGCGCAGCCGGACCAGAGTCTCAACGATCTCGTCCACGTCGGTGGTGTTCAGGACCAGCGGGATGGAATCGAGGTCGCCGAACGTCTTGAACAGCG
>DATCVX010000185.1:0-6000 GCA_036566705.1 Arthrobacter sp.
GTGTACATGCTAGCTATCGGTTCCCCGGGGCGTCGCCAAAGTCGCGGATCGGCAGCCGTTCCCCGCCGCGGAGGGCAGACTCGTGCGCCACAATGCCCGGCAACGTGAACCGGGCGGCAACCCAGGCGTTGACCGGCGGCACCGTTCCGTTGTTGACCGCGATGACGAAGTCGTCCACCAGGAAGTGATGGCTTCCCTCGTGGCCGTTTGGTGCGCCGCGGAACTCCTCCGGCAGCCGGTCGGCGTCATGGACAGGCGAGAGGCCGGAGACGAATGCATCCCGCAGTTCCGGGGCCACGTTGGCCAGGGAGGGGTCGTCCAGGGACATGCTGGGCCGGGCTTCGAACTGCTCGGAAATGTCGTGGACGTTTTCCTTGTCCTGCCAGACCGTCACTTTTGCGAGCTGTTCAAAGCTGGCCTCCGTGCCGAAGAACCGGAACCGCGACTCCCTGATGTGGGACGGGTAGCCCACCCGGCGCATCTCGTTGGTGCGCATGACGCCGCCGTCGTTGAGTTCAAAGAGGGCCGTGGCGTTGGAGAAGTCGTTGCCGAACATGCTGACCTCCTTGTCGAAGACGCCGTCGTTGCGGTCATCCTTGACTCCGACGCAGCTGACGCTGACCGCATGGGCCGGGATGGCCCCCAGCACTCCCCCGACGGCGTGCGTGGGGTAAAGCATCGGCGGGTAGCTGGCGGTTTCCTTCCAGCGGTCGCCGCCGCTGTACTGGTAGGCGTCGTAGAAGCCAAGGTCCATGTCGTGGACGTAGTCGCCTTCGGAGTAGAAGATCCGCCCGAACCTGCCGGCCGCGTGCTGCTTGCGGGCGTAGACGGTGGCGGGGTTGTAGTAGCTGGTCTCCCCCATCATGTAGACCAGGCCGGTTTCACGGACGGCATCGATGATCCGGGCGATTTCCTCCTCGGAGATGGCCATGGGAACGGCAGAGTAGACGTGCTTGCCGGCCCGGAGCGCCTGCTCCACCAGCGGACCGTGCGTCCAGCGCTGGGTGAAGATGGCAACTGCGTCGACGTCGGAGGCCAGGAGGTCCTCGAAGCTCGCCTTCGACCCCGCCAGCTTGAACCGGTCCACAGCCTCCGCAGCGCGCTCGGCAAGCTCGTCCACCACGTAGACGTCGCTGACGCCGGGGTGGAGGTTGAACAGGTGCGCAAACTGGCCGCCGAACTGGCCGACTCCTACTACGCCGATTGAAAACGCCATTGTCTCTCTTTCCGTGGGTGCGACGAAGGGGTGCCGGGCAAGCGCTCTCCATTCGGCTCCCAGTGTTCCACCCGAATCTACTCGAGTCAATGCCCCAGCAATTGGATAAATCCTTTGAAGTACAGCCCGGAAAATAACACTTGCCACTCAGGATCTACTCGTGTAGATTTCTCATCAGTTGTTATCCACATCACAGTCAGGAAAGGGTCGACGATGACCACCCTTGCCAAGCACACGAGGTCCGCCCCGCTCCAGCCCGGAGCCCGCCCGCCGCGCGGCGGTTTCCGCCGGTTCGGCGATATCAAAATCGCCCTGTTCTTCATCGCCCCGGCCATGATCGGGTTTATCTTTTTCTACGTTGTCCCGACCATCCGCGGTGTGTACCTGAGTTTCACGGAGTACAACATCCTCGGAGACCCGGAATGGGTGGGGATGGACAATTACACGGCGATCGCCAAGGACCCGCTCTTCTGGAATTCCCTGGCCGTCACAGGCCAGTACGTCTTCCTCAACATCGTCCTCCAGACCGCCCTGGCCCTGGGCCTGGCCCTCCTGATGCACAAGGTCGCCAAGTCCACCCTTATCCGGGGCGCCCTGCTGCTGCCCTGGATGATGTCAAACGTCATCGCGGCACTGCTCTGGTTCTGGATGCTCGACTACCAGATCGGCGTCGTCAACCAGTTCATCGAATGGGCCGGACTCCCCCGCGTCGCGTTCTTTGGAAGCGAAGAGTGGGCCATCCCCACCCAGGCCCTGATCAACACGTGGCGCCACATGGGCTACACCGCCCTGCTCATCTTCGCCGGCATGCAGGCCATTCCGGGCCATGTCTACGAGGTAGCCAAACTCGACGGCGCCTCACCGTTCCAGACCTTCCGAAAGATCACCCTTCCGCTGCTGCGGCCGGTCCTGGTCATGGTCCTGGTTGTCACCGTGATCGGTTCCTTCCAGGTCTTCGACACCGTCTCCGTCACCACCGGCGGCGGCCCGGTCAACGCCACCCGCGTCATCCAGTACTACATCTACCAACGCGCCTTCACCGAGTCGGACTTCGGCTATGGATCCGCGATCGCCGTCATTCTCTTCCTCATCCTCGCCCTGGTGGCCTTCATCCAGATGAAGTTCCTCAAGGGCAACGAGTCGGACCTGGACTAGGAGCCCCGCATGACCACCACCACAAGCCGCGCACCGCTGCCGGCCCCGGCCCGCCGCCGTCGTCCGTTCAATCCCCGCACCGCCGGTGCCTGGGCCCTCCTTGTCCTCGCAATTGCGGTGTCAGTCGTCCCGTTCCTCTGGGTGCTGCGCACGGCGCTGTCCACCAACTCGGCACTGGCTTCGAGCTCGGCCAGCCTGCTTCCCGCGGAATTCACCTTCGGCGCCTTTATGCGGGTGTTTGGGCTGCAGAGCCCGGCCGACGCCGTCGCGGAAGGCGGCTCCGGTGCCGCGATCGACTTCTGGCTCTACCTGCGGAACTCAGTCATCTTCTCCTCCATCACCACTGCCGGGGCCGTGTTCTTCAGTGCCATGGCTGCCTACGCCTTTGCCCGGCTGCGCTGGAAGGGCCGGAACCTGGTGTTCAGCCTGTTCCTGGGGACCATGCTGGTCCCGCCGATCTTCACGGCCCTGCCGAACTTCCTGCTGATCAAGAACCTGGACCTGCTCAACACGATGCTCGGCATGGTCCTGCCGTACCTCTTCATGACGCCGTTCGCCATCTTCTTCCTTCGCCAGTTCTTCCTGAACATGTCCAGGGAAGTCGAAGAGGCAGCAATGCTCGACGGCGCCAAGCACCTGCGCATCTTCTTCCAGATCGTCCTCCCCAACGCCGCAGCACCCCTCGCCACGCTGGCCCTGCTGACGTTCATCGGCCAGTGGAATGAGTACTTCTGGCCGCTGCTGGTCGGTTCGCAGGACGACGTGCGTGTCCTGCAGGTGGGCCTGGGCGTCTTCAAATCGCAGTCCCCGCAGGGCGCGCCGGACTGGTCCGGCCTCATGGCCGCAACCCTGGTTTCGGCCCTGCCCGTCCTGATCCTCTTCGCCGCCTTCGGCAAGAAGATCGTCAACTCCATCGGCTTCTCCGGCATCAAGTAATCCCCCAAAAAAATCTCCACTTATCCCCCGATCGGAAAGTAGAACCATGAAGAAAACTCTCGGCGCCGTCGCCGTCGCCGCAGCTGTGGCACTGTCCCTGTCCGCCTGTGGCGGCGGCTCATCCTCCTCGGCAGAGTCAGCCAAGGGCGAAATCAGCTACTGGCTGTGGGACGCCAACCAGCTGCCCGCCTACCAGCAGTGCGCAGACGACTTCAAGAAGGCCAACCCGGACATTTCCGTCAAAATCACCCAGCGCGGATGGGACGACTACTGGAGCACGCTGACCAACGGCTTTGTCGGCGGCACCGCACCGGATGTCTTCACCAACCACCTCGGACGCTACGGCGAGCTCGCCGAAAACAAGCAGCTCCTCCCCATCGACGACGCCGTCGAGAAGGACAATGTGGACCTCACCGCCTACAACGAGGGCCTCGCGGACCTCTGGGTCGGCCAGGACGGCAAGCGTTACGGCCTGCCCAAGGACTGGGACACCATCGGCTTGTTCTACAACAAGGCTATGCTCGCCAGCGCCGGCGTCACCGAGGACCAGATGAAGGACCTCACGTGGAACCCCGAAGATGGCGGATCCTACGAAAAGGTCATCGCCCACCTGACCGTTGACAAGAACGGCAAACGCGGGGACGAGGCCGGCTTCGACAAGAACAACGTCGCGGTCTATGGCCTGGGCCTGAATGGCGGAGGCGACTCCTCCGGCCAGACGGAGTGGAGCTACCTCACCAACACCACCGGCTGGTCCCACACGGACAAGAACCCCTGGGGCACGCACTACAACTACGACGACCCCAAGTTCCAGGAAAGCATGGACTGGTTCGCCGGGCTGGCTCAGAAGGGCTACATGCCCAAGCTGGAAACCACTGTCGGCGCGGCCATGGCCGACACCTTCGCGGCGGGCAAGTCCGCCATTAACGCCCACGGTTCGTGGATGACCGGCCAGTACACCGGTTATAAGGGCGTCGAAGTTGGCATCGCCCCGACTCCGGTGGGTCCGGAAGGCAAGCGCGCCTCGATGTTCAACGGCCTGGCCGACTCGATCTGGGCCGGGACCAAAAAGAAGGATGCCTCCATCAAATGGGTCGAGTACCTCGCCTCCGCTGACTGCCAGGACGTTGTGGCCTCCAAGGCCGTCGTCTTCCCGGCGCTGAAGACCTCCTCCGACAAGGCCGCCGAAGCTTTCAAGGCCAAGGGTGTGGACGTCACGGCGTTCACCGAGCACATCAAGAACAAGACGACGTTCCTGTACCCGATCACCGACAACACGGCCAAGGTCAAGGGCATCATGGAGCCCGCCATGGACGCAGTGGTGTCCGGCAAGGCGCCGGCCAGCTCCCTGACCCAGGCCAACGAACAGGTCAACGCCCTCTTCAAGTAGTCCAGGTCCAGCAAAAATCGTGACTGCGGTGTGGCCGCAGTCACCCGCTCCGGATGCCGCCGTCCCTCCTCGCGACGGCGGCATCCGGGCACCCACACTCCAAGACTCACCAACATGATGACTGAAAGAGACATACCTATGGATCCGCTCCACCTCCGTACCGCCGGCACCAGCCTGGTGATCAGCTTCAACAGCGGGGAGGCCGAGATTATCCATTGGGGCACCGATTTAGGCGGCGTCCCCCTGCCGGACCTCGCCATCCTTGGAGAACCGATCCCGCACTCCGCCATTGACGCCACCGTTCCCGCCGGCCTCCTGCCGCAGGCATCTTCCAGCTGGCGCGGACGTCCCGCCCTTCGCGGCCACCGCATTGCCGACGGCGTCTCCGGCCTGGATTTCTCCGCCCGCCTCCGCGTCGTCACAGCGAGCGCCGAGGGTAACTCCGCCGTCGTCGTCCAGTCCGATCCCGACGCCGGACTCACCGTCGCGTCCTCGCTGACCCTGCACGACGGCGGTCTGCTGGAGCTCCGGCACACCGTCACCAACGACGGCACCACACCGTACCAGCTCGACGAACTGGCGACCGTTCTCCCGGTGGCGCCGGACGCCGTCGAACTCCTTGACCTGACCGGGCGCTGGTGCCGGGAACGCCACCCGCAGCGCCGCCCCATCCAGCAGGGCACTTGGGTCCGCTCCGGCCGGCACGGCCGCACCGGGCACGACTCCTCACTCCTCTTCGCCGCCGGCACCGCCGGATTCGGCAACCGCCACGGCAAGGTCTGGGCCACGCACCTGGCCTGGAGCGGCAACCACGAACAGTTCGCAGACAGCGTCGGAGACGGCCGCACCATGATCGGCGGATCGGAGCTCCTTGGCCCGGCCGAAGTCATCCTGCAGCCCGGCGGCAGCTACACCACGCCTGCGCTGTTCGCGGCCTACTCCGACCGCGGCCTGGACGGCATCAGCGAAGCGTTCTACAGCTGGTTCCGGTCCCGCCCCCACCATGTGCTGCCCGCGTCGGGTGACGGCAAGCCCCGCCCCGTGGTTCTGAACACGTGGGAGGCGGTCTATTTCGACCACAACCTGGACACGTTGATCGAGCTGGCCGACTCCGCCGCCGAACTGGGCGTGGAGCGTTTTGTGCTCGACGACGGCTGGTTCCGCGGGCGCCGCGACGACCACGCCGGCCTGGGCGACTGGTACGTGGACGAAACCCTGTGGCCGGACGGCCTCACGCCCCTGATCGACGCCGTGACCTCCCGCGGCATGGAGTTCGGCCTCTGGGTGGAGCCCGAAATGGTCA
>DATCVX010000186.1:0-4397 GCA_036566705.1 Arthrobacter sp.
CGGAGCAGGTTGATGCCCACCAGGACGTCGAAGACGCCCATCCGCAGTTCCCGGAGCAGTTCCACCCGCCGGAGGGTGTCGACGTCGGAGTGCAGGTATTCAACCTTGATGCCGTGGCCCAGCAGATAATCGGTGAGGTCCTCGGCCATGCGTTTGGTCAGTGTGGTGACCAGGACGCGTTCGTTCTTCGCCGTCCGCGTCTTGATCTCGCCCAAAAGATCATCGATCTGGCCCTTGGTGGGCTTGACCACCACCTCGGGGTCGATCAGGCCGGTGGGCCGGATGATCTGCTGGACGAAGCCGTCGGCCTTGCCAAGTTCGTACTTGCCGGGCGTGGCGGACAGGTAGACGGTCTGGCCGACGCGTTCAAGGAACTCATCCCATTTGAGCGGGCGGTTGTCCATGGCTGACGGCAGGCGGAAGCCGAAGTCCACGAGGTTCCGCTTGCGGGACATGTCGCCTTCGTACATGGCGCCGATCTGGGGCACGGTGACGTGGGATTCGTCGATCACCAGCAGGAAGTCGTCCGGGAAGTAGTCGATGAGGCAGTGCGGTGCCGTCCCGCGGGCGCGGCCGTCAATGTGCGACGAGTAGTTCTCGATGCCGTTGCAGAAGCCCATCTGCTGCATCATTTCGAGGTCGTAGGTGGTGCGCATCCGGAGCCGCTGGGCTTCCACCAGCTTGTTCTGGCTTTCCAGGACCTGCAGCCGTTCTGCGAGCTCGTCCTCGATCCGCTTGATGGCCCGGGCCATCCGCTCGGGACCTGCCACGTAGTGCGAGGCCGGGAAGACGTACATTTCCTCTTCGTCCCGGATCATCTCTCCGGTCAGCGGATGGAGGGTATGGATGTTCTCAATCTCGTCGCCGAAGAATTCGATCCGGATGGCCAGTTCCTCGTACATCGGGATGATTTCCACGGTGTCGCCGCGGACCCGGAACGTGCCGCGATGGAAGTCCATGTCGTTGCGGGCGTACTGCATGGCGACGAACTTCCGCAGGAGGTCGTCCCGGTTCATCTGAGCCCCCTTGCGGAGCGTGACCATGCCCGCGATGTACTCTTCCGGGGTACCCAGGCCGTAGATACAGGACACCGTGGCGACAACGATCACGTCGCGCCGGGTCAGCAAGGCGTTGGTGGCGGAGTGGCGGAGCCGTTCCACTTCCTCGTTGATGGAGGAGTCCTTCTCGATGAAGGTGTCCGTCTGGGCTACGTATGCCTCAGGCTGGTAGTAGTCGTAGTAGGAGACGAAGTACTCCACCGCGTTGTTGGGCAGCAGTTCACGGAATTCGTTGGCGAGCTGGGCGGCCAGGGTCTTGTTTTGCACCATGACCAAGGTGGGCCGCTGGACCTGTTCGATCAGCCAGGCGGTGGTGGCGCTCTTGCCGGTACCGGTGGCGCCCAGCAGGACAACGTCCTTTTCGCCGTTCTTAATGCGCTCCGTCAGCTCCGTGATGGCCGCCGGCTGGTCGCCGGCAGGCTGGAACTCGCTGATGACCTCGAAGGGCGCGACAACTCGGTTGATTTCCTGGGCAAGGCTCATGAATCTAATCTACAACCGGGGACCGACAGGAACAGCCGGATCAGTTACCGGCGAACAGGGTACGACGGCGGCGCCCACCCCGAGCGGTGGGCCCACTCATCCATCAGCGGCCAGGCAACGTCAGTAAACCACGGTTCCTTGGCGTCCGCGTACCTGGCTGTGCCGGTATCGCCGGAATGCCGACCGGACAGTTCGCGTTTATGGGTTTCATACATCGCGGCGGCGGCGGGCTCGCTGCGCAGCCAGTCCCGGAAAAGCAGCGCATACCGCCAGCCCGGCGAGCCGGCGGCGCGGACGTGGAGGTTGACGGCCCTGCCGGGGTCGGCGTTCGCGTGGAACCGCTTCTGCCACTGCTCCGGATCAGGCTGCCCCGGCTTGGGCGTGTCAGCCTGGACCCCTGGAACGGACGGGAACCCGGCGGCGGCGAGGTCAGGGCCGATTCGGTCCGCGACCGCCAGATCGGGCACGGTGACCTGGAGGTCCAGAACGTCCTTTGCCGCCAGCCCGGGCACCGACGTGGAGCCGATGTGGTCGACCGCCATGATGTCGGCCGGGGCGGCAGCCAGGATCCTTGCCCCGATCCGCGCCGCCTGGTGCGCCCAGTCAGCCTGGTGCGCCTGCAGCGTCGGCCCGTCCGTGCGGCGCGCGCGAACACCTCGCCGGAGATTGTCCGCGAAGGGCAGGAGCCTGTCAGCCCACAGTGAATCCACCCTGGCCAGCAGCTGGTCCCGGGTTCCCGCGTTGTCCAGTACCACGTCAGCAGCGGCGTTGCGCTCCTCCCGGCTGGCCTGGGCGGCCATGCGGGATGCGGCCTCGCCGGGGGTCATTCCACGGTGTTCCACCATGCGCCGGACCCGGACGTCGTCCGGGGCGTCGACCACCAGGACGAGGTGGAAACTGCTGCCCTGGCCGGTTTCGACGAGGAGGGGAATGTCCTGGACCACGATGTCGCCGTCGGCCGCCGTGGCAACGATGCCGGCAGCCGCTTCCCGGACCAGCGGATGGATGATTCCGTTGAGGACGTCCCTGCGCGACGGGTCCTGGAACACAATCGCGCCGAGGGCAGGGCGGTCGAGCCGGCCCGCCGCGTCCAGGATCCCCTGACCGAAGGCGTCCACGACGCGCGCCAGTCCGGGTGTCCCCGGTTCAACCACGTCGCGGGCCAGTGCATCGGCATCCACCAGCACGGCGCCAAGCCCCGCCAGGCGTGAGGCCACCACTGACTTCCCCGAGGCGATGCCGCCCGTCAACCCGATTTTCAGCACCCGACCAGCCTAATCCCAACTGCCCCATCTACTGGGGGCGTGGGCCCATCCACGCCGGGACTAGACTTGTGCGGGTGCAAGAGCAAGAGAGCCGGACCGCGTCGTACACCACCCTGGCGGCTGGCCCGGACTTCCGGCACGAGATCGAAATCAAACGGTCCAGGTTCATCACGGTGCTGCGGCGCGCCGGCAACGAGGAATCCGCCCGGGATCTGGTGGCCGGCCTGCGCAGGGAATTCCACGACGCCCGCCACCACTGTTCGGCGTTTGTCCTCGGACCGGACCGGGAGATCCAGCGCTCCAATGACGACGGCGAACCGTCCGGCACCGCCGGCATCCCCATGCTGGAAGCACTCATCAAACGGGAAACGTCGCCTGGACATGCGGACCTCAGCGACGTCAGCGCCGTCGTCGTGCGCTATTTCGGCGGCATTCTGCTGGGCGCCGGCGGGCTGGTTCGCGCCTATTCGGAGTCGGTGTCCGCTGCGGTGGAACGCGCGCCGCTGGTGCAGCGCCACCGGCTGCGGATCTGCGAGGCTTCCGTTCCCCACGCAGCTGCGGGACGGCTGGAGAACGACCTCCGGGCGGCCGGTTTTGTGATGGCGGAAACCACTTACGGAGCGCAGGACACGGTCCTGCGCCTTGCGATCCCGGACCAACAGGCTGGCATCGCCGCGGCGTCAGACCGGGTCCTGTCCCTCACCGCCGGGAAGGCCGCGCTGATGCCCGGCGGAACGGAGTGGATCGATGTCCCGCTCCCCTGACGTCCGGCTGGCGGACGTCGATGAACCCATGCTGGAGCGGCTCCTGGCCATCGCCATGGACGATGCGTCGCCGGATGACGTCACTCCCCCGCTTGGCGACGGGCCCGGTTGGAACGTTGAACGGATTGACTGGTTCCGCGCCTACCACCGGTCCGCGGCGGCGGGCCTGGACGGGCCAGCCAGGGAAAAGAGCTGGGCCATTCTGCGCGACGGCAGCCCCGCTGGTTCGATCAGGCTGAAACGCGCTGCGGAAGGAACGGCCGAGACCGGCATCTGGCTGGGGCGCAGCTATCGCGGCCGCGGGATCGGGTCCGCCGCCCTGGACCTGGTCCTGGCTGAGGCCCGACGCGCCGGACTGCACCAGGTGGCGGCCCGCACGACGGCAGGCAACATCGGTGCCCAGCGGCTCCTGGCTGCGGCCGGCGCCCGGCTGACGCACGACGACGGCGGCGCGGTGAGTGCCGCCGTCGTACTTTGAACTAACTCGCAGCAGACGCACCGAAACGCCCGTTTGGGAGCGATAAATGCCAGTCAGATGATCTGTTGGACGCTGCGGGTTAAGCACAGCGGGCCCCTGCAATTCGCAGGGGCCCGCTGTGTCAGCCCGGGAAGCCCGGGCCTGTGGCAATTAGTTGCCGGTCAGCTTCTCGCGCAGAGCGGCAAGAGCCTCGTCCGAAGCAAGCGTGCCTGCACCGGTCTCGGCTGCAGCGGGCTCGGAGGAGTAGCTGGTGGTGCCGGAATCGCTGTCACCGGACGTTGCAGCTGCAGCGTCGTCGGCAGCGTGCTGGGCAACCTGCTTCTTGTGTGCTTCCCAGCGGGTCTGGGCG
>DATCVX010000187.1:0-3362 GCA_036566705.1 Arthrobacter sp.
GTATACCTCTGCGGCAGGGTAGCTGCGGCCCTGCAGGTCCGGATTGATAGTCATGGGTTCAAGCCTATCGTTGCCAGGCCAGCGAAGGGGCCTTGCATACTCTTGATATGATGAATTCATCATTCCATCAAGTGACTTGGATCCTGTATCCAAGGGGTCCCTCGATGGTCCGCTATTCCCACAGGAGCGCTACGCATGCTGACGCCCGCCCAGGCTCCGTTGTACGAGATCAAAGCCAACCTGTTCAAAGCGCTGGCCCATCCTGCACGGATCCGGATTTTAGAGCTGTTGGCTGCCGCCCCGGAGAACACGGCCGCGGTGAGCTACCTCCTCGCCGAGACCGGGCTGGAAGCCTCCCACCTCTCCCAGCACCTGGCCACACTGCGAAAGCACAAGGTGGTGACATCGGTGCGGTCCGCCAACGCCGTGACCTACCGCCTGGCACACCCGGGTGTTTCGGAACTCCTTGCCATTGCGCGCGCCTTCCTGCTGGACACCCTCGCTGACTCCAACGAACAGCTCCGGCTGGCACAGCAGCTGCCGGCGGGTCACCTGCGTGAGGGTTCCGCCCCGTGAGCAACGACCTGCGCCCGGCCTCCCGGGGACTCAGCCGGTTCATGCCTTCCCGGGCCGACTACACCGGCCTGCGGCAGTCCTGGCGGGCGGACCTGCTCGCGGGCATCACAGTGGGTATCGTGGCCCTGCCGCTAGCCCTGGCGTTCGGCGTCAGCTCCGGCGTGGGTGCCGAGGCCGGACTCATCACGGCAATCGTGGCCGGGCTGGTCGCTGCCGTCATGGGCGGGTCCCCGGTCCAGGTGTCCGGGCCCACCGGCGCAATGGTGGTGGTCCTGGCACCGGTAGTTGCGGTCCACGGCACCGGCAGCGTGGCGCTGCTGTCCCTGATGGCGGGCCTGCTGGTCTGCATCCTGGGACTCAGCGGCCTGGGCCGGGCCGTGGCCTTCATCCCGTGGCCTGTGGTGGAAGGCTTCACGCTGGGCATCGCCGCCATTATCTTCCTCCAGCAGGTGCCGCTCGCCACCGGCACCTCCGGCATCCCGGGGCACAACACCCTGCTGGCGGCCATCGAAGCCGCATCCGGGGCAGTGCCGTCCACGGTCCGGCTGACGCTCGCGCTCGTGGCGGGGGTCGCCGTCGTGATGGTGCTGGTGCAGAAGCTGTTCCGGGCCCTTCCCGCAAGCCTGCTCGCGGTCCTGCTGGCCACCGCGGCGGCCGAACTCCTGCAGCTGGACATCCCGCGGATCGGTCCGCTGCCGCACTCCCTGCCATCCCCCAGTGTCCCCGCGCTTGATCTGGCATCGCTGGGCAGCCTGGCGATGCCGGCCGTCGCCATTGCGTGCCTGGCATCAATCGAATCCCTGCTCTCGGCGCGGGTGGCAGCGGGAATGAAAGGTCCGGACGGCACACCCGGCAGTGCCTACAGCCCTGACCGCGAGCTCACGGGCCAGGGCCTGGCCTCCGTCGCCGCCGGCCTGTTTGGCGGAATGCCGGCCACCGGCGCCATCGCCCGGACGGCCGTCAATGTGCGCTCAGGAGCCAAGACCCGGATGGCCGCCGCCATCCATGCCGTCGTCCTGCTGGGCATCGTCTACCTGGCGTCGGGAATGGTCAGCCGGATCCCGCTGGCGGCTCTGGGCGGCGTCCTGATGGTCACCGCCGCGCGAATGGTGTCCCGTCGGACCGTTGCCGCGATCCTTCGCTCAACGCGCTCGGACGCAGCGGTCTTCATCATCACAGCAATCATTACCGTGGCTTTCGACCTGATCGTCGCGATCCAGATCGGGCTGGCCGCGGCGGCGCTCTTCACCCTCCGGAAATTCGCTTCGCTGAGCAGCGTGCAGCGCGAAGGGATCACCGGGCCGGGCGTGGAAGGTGACGAGCATATTGCCATCTTCCGGCTGGACGGCGCCATGTTCTTCGGCGCCGCAGAACGGATCCTCCAGGAAATCAGCGAGGTGAAGGACATCCAGGTGGCAATCATCAGGCTCTCCCAGCTGCGGATGCTGGACGCCACCGGCGCGCACGCCCTGGTGGAAGTCATTTCTGCCCTGGAGCTGCGCGGCATCACCGTGCTGCTCAAGGGAGTCCGGCCGGATCATCTTGCCCTGGTGACCAACGTTGGAGTGATACGTTCGCTCCGCCACCACAACCACCTGTTTGCTGACCTTCCGGCCGCCGTCGAGCACGCCCGCAGCCACGTCCTGCGGAACGCGGCGGCAACTAGCGCTTGAGGTTCTTCCGGATGGCCTGGCCGCGGACCACGATCCCGGCGATGTGCAGCAGGAGGCCGAGCCCGATCAGCGGCAGCGACGCGGTGGCCAGGCCCTGGTTTCCGGAGGTGTTGCCGATCAGGTTCAGGATGATTCCGACGCCGATCAGTGCCATGGCACTGAACACCATGATCTTGTAGGCGGTGGGCGCGGTGTTCCAGAATTCGTTCAGCACCGTCCAAGTCTACCGAGCAGGTTCAGAACAACGATTCCTGCACGGCCGGCACATCCGAGGCGAAGTCCCCCAGGACGATGGTCCGGGCGGCCAGCCGGCCGAGGTTCACCACAAAGGCGGCATCCGTTCCGTCCAGCCGTGCCAGGACGTTCGTCCCGCTGAGGGCCGCGATACCGAAGCCATGCCGGCCGCCGTCGAGCGGGTGCGGGTAGGCGTGCCGCGCCGTGGATTCGCAGAGCCCGGTGGCCTGCGCCGGCCGCACCCACCGTTCGTCCACAATGCTGAAATGCTCGACGGCGGCGCGCGCCAGCAGCGCACGGACCGAGGCCGCGTGGCGGGCATTGATGGCGTCGAGCCCGGATCCGGGAAGGGGCTGCACGAGGGCTTCCTCCTTGGCCGCGGAACGTACCTGCTGGGCGAGTCCGGCTTCCCGGGTGACCATGTCCTCCAGGATCCGTACCACCCGGCCGTCCTGCGCCCTGGCCACGTACCTGGCCACCACCGCGCCCTGCTCCGCGAGCCGGTTCCATTTCCGCAGATGGGACGCGGTTCCCACTTTGCTGGCGCCGCCGGCGAAGGTTGCCACGTACAGCCAGTGCTGCTGCATCAGGTAGGTCCGCAGACCGGCTGGCACGCGGCCGCCGCGGTGGAAATCGTGGATGAGCCTGGAGTCGTCCAGCACAAAGCATCGCTCGCACTGCTTGCCTTTGGCGGCCGGGGCGGCGGCCGGGCACAGCACGTGGTCGCGGCGGGACTCCGAGTGGACTTTGTGGTGGCCCAGGCATGACCTGCCGCCGGAGGCCACCTGGAAGCCGAGCCTGGCACCCGGGTGGAGGCTGACCTCCCGGAAGGCGCCCGATGGCGGCTGGAGACGCAGGACCGGACTGCCGCCGTCGTCC
>DATCVX010000188.1:0-8615 GCA_036566705.1 Arthrobacter sp.
TTCAGCAGATGCCGCACGGCAGCCCTGCCGGCCCCGACGTTGTCCACGGATACCGATCCCATGCCCGGCGCCTCAGCGCCGAGCAACGCCACCGCCTGTCCCTGGGCCGCGAGCGATTCCAGTTCCCCAGCCGTTGGCTGCAGGGCCATGATGATGACTCCGTCGGTCCGGCCATGGAGGTTGGCGGCACCGAAGAACCTCGCCCGCTGCCCGGGGGTGGCGAGTTCGTAAAGCAGCACATCGAAACCGGCCTCGCGGAGCGTCTGGGTGGCTTCACCGATGACTTTTCCGAAGAACCATTTGGCCAGCACTGGCACCACGATGCCCACGGTCATCGTCCGGCCTGTCGCAAGCCGTGATGCTGCCGGCGACGCCGAATACCCCAGCTCCTCGGCGGCTTCTTGCACGCGCTTGCGGGTGGCTTTCGAGACGCCGGCAACTGAGCGCAGTGCACGGGATACCGTTGAAACAGAGACCCCGGCCCGTTCCGCGACTGATTCAACACTAACGACCATGCAAGCAATGCTAGACAGGCGTGCATTGTTAACGCAAGCGCTTGCAATAGTTACGCCGCGATCAGCCCCAGGACAGTTTGGGCGGCTGCAGAGCTATCCGCTGGCGGCGCTTCCCGCCGGCAGGAGCCGCTGCGCGGCCAAATACCCGAACAACTGGGCCACACCGAACGTCCACTCGGGCAGTTCCTCCGAGGCCCCTACCCGGTTGATGAGGGCACCGAGGTGCCGACTGCGGATGGTGACGACGTCGCCGTGCCGGTGCGTGAAACCTTGCCCCGGCTGGTCCCGGTCCTGCGTGGGCGCGAACAGTGTTCCCGTGAACAGCGCGAAGCCGTCCGGATACTGATGGTGCCTGCCGTGGGTGGCCGCCACCAGCTCCTCGAACGGCCTGCTTATCCTCGCCACACTGTTGCGCCCTTCGAGCCGGTAGCCGTCCGCACCCGCCACGCTCAGCAGGATCTCCTCCTCGCGCAGGGTGTCCAGGGTGAATGAGCTGTCAAACAAACGAATCAGCGGACCCAGCGCGCTGGAGGCGTTGTTGTCCTTCGCTTTGCCCAGCAGCAGGGCACTGCGGCCTTCCACATCCCTGAGGTTGACGTCGTTGCCGAGCGTTGCACCCACCACCTCACCCCGGGAGGTGACGATCAGGACGAGTTCCGGTTCAGGGTTGTTCCACGAGGAGAAGGACGGGATTCCCACGCCCGCTCCCAGCCCCACGGAAGACAGCAGAGGCGCTTTGGTGAACACCTCTGGATCGGGACCGATGCCCACTTCCAGGTACTGCGACCATAGCCCCTCCGCGATCAGGACGCGCTTGGCCTCGGCAGCCTCCGCGGACCCCGGCCGCACGGCGCCGATGCTGCCGCCAAGGGCCCTGCCGACCAGTTCACGCATTTCCGCCGCCCGCCCGGCGTCGCCCGCGCAGCGCTCCTCGATCACACGCTCGATCATGCTGTCCACAAACGTCACGCCGCAGGCCTTGATGACCTGCAGGTCCACGGGTGCCAGCAGATGGGGACGGGCGGCTTCCCCTTCCAGCGACGCTGCTACGACGTCGGACGCCGCCCACCGCGGGCCGGCCAGCTCCGGGTCAAGCAGCGCTTCACGGACAGCCTGTGCCGGGTCCGGCAGTTCCAGGAGCTCCGAGACAGTACAGGCAAGACGGGAAATATCGACCACCTCGTTGCCGCTGACGGCAACCACGCGGGGGCCGCCGGTGCCGGGATCCCAGAGGCGCCCGATGAGCAGGGCCTCCGCGGCGTCCTCCGGGAGGATTGACGCGGCGTCACCGGACAGGCCGCTCACAGCTGCGCCTCCTGGCTGGCCATGCCCTCGCGGCGAGCCGACGACGGCCGGCGCCAGACGCCGTCGACCCTCTGCGGCACGTTCCACGGATTGCTGTCCCGGAGTGGTTCGGGCAGGCGTGAGTCAGGAAACGACTGGTAGGCAACCGGGCGCAGGAAGCGGCGGATGGCGGCCGTCCCCACGGACGTGGTGGCGGACGTGGTCGCGGGGTAGGGGCCGCCGTGGTGCTGGGCGTAGCTGACAGTCACCCCGGTGGGCCAGCCGTTCCACAGGATCCGGCCGCTAATGTCGGCCAGGCGGGCGGCGAGCCCGGCCACGTCGTCGTCCTCTTCGGCCTGCAGGGTGGTTGTCAGCTGGCCCTCCAAAAGCTCCGCCAGCTCGGCGAGTTCGGCCTCGTCCCCATACTCAACCACCACGCTGGCCGGGCCAAACATCTCCTGCCGCAGGATTTCGGGGTCCCTGCGCACCGCATCCGAAGTGGTGTGCAGGACCGTGGGTGCCGGAGCGTCGGCGAAGTCCCCTTCGATCAGCAGCCCGACGCCGGGCATCTCCCGCAGGCTGCGGACGGCGTCCGCATAGCCCCGGTGGAGGCGTTCACTGAGCAGCTCCCCCGGCACGAATCCTTCCAGGGCGCGCCGGAGGTCACTGCCGATGTCCGCCGGTCCGGTGCCTGCGGGGACAAACATCAGCCCGGGCTTCGTGCAGAACTGGCCCATGCCCAAAGTGAAGGATTGCGCGTAGCCGGTGAGGATTTCCTCGCGGCGGGCCATCCAGGCCTTCCTGGTGACGAAGACGGCGTTGATGCCGCCCAGCTCGCCGAAGAAGGGAATCGGCTCCGGCCTAGCGGTGGCACGGTTGAGCAGCGCCCGGCCGCCCGCCGTCGAGCCAGTGAAGCCAATGGCCTTCACCAGCGGATGATCCACGAGTGCTTCACCAGCCTGCCGGCCAGTGACCAGAGCGAACAGGCCCGACGGCGCCCCGGCAGCGTCCAGCGCGGCCTCCACCACCGCGGCGGTGCGGGCTGCGAGTTCACGGTGCGCGTCGTGCCCCTTGTGCACCACCGCGCAGCCGGCGGCAAGGGCCGACGCCGTGTCGCCGCCGATCACGCTGAAGGCGAAGGGGAAGTTCGAGGCTCCGAAGACCCCGACGACGCCCAACGGAACGTTGCAGCGGCGCAGGTCCGGACGCGGTCCCATGCCCCACTCCGGGTCCTCATGATCGACGGTGGCGTCGAAGTGCCCGCCTTCGCGGATTTCCGCCGCGAACAGGCGAAGCTGGAAAACGGTGCGTTTGAGCTCCCCTTCCAGGCGCGGCGCGCCAAGATGGGTCTCCTGGACGGCGGTCTTCACCAGCGCCGCAGAATTGCCTTGGAGACCGGCGGCGACTGCCTCAAGCCACCCGGCCCGGGTGGCGGGATCCACCGTCCGGCCCTGTTCGAAGGCGGCCAGGGCAGCCTCGACGGCGGCATTGAGACCGTCCGTTCCGGTGTCACCTGCGGCTACGGACGTCCGGACCTCGGTGTCCGCGGTCATCGGCCGGCCGCCGCGGGGACCAGCGAGGCGCCCGTGACGGCTGCCCGGCCTCCCACTTCCTGCCAGCCTGCGCCGGAGGGGAACTCCCAGCGCGTGCGGGCGGCGCTGAGCATTTCGGCGCCGGTGCCCGGGAGCTTCGGCGCGGCGTAGCGTCCGTTGACGATCCGGACGGGCTCCGCGAAGTGTTCGTGCAGGTGGTCGACGTATTCGATCATGCGGCCTTGCTGGCTGCCGCTGACGGCAGCGAAATCGAAGAATGAGAAATGCTGGACCAGTTCGCACAGGCCCACGCCCCCGGCATGCGGGCAGACGGGGACGCCGAACTTCGCCGCCAGCAGGAGGTTGGCGATGTTCTCGTTAACGCCGCCCACACGGGTGGAGTCGAGCTGGAGGACGTCGATGGCGCCGGCCTGCAGGAGCTGCTTGAACACGATCCGGCTGGCCACGGCCTCGCCGGTGGCCACGCGCACGGGCGAGACGCCCTTCCGGATTTCGGCGTGGCCCAGGATGTCGTCGGTGCTGGTGGGTTCTTCGATCCAGTACGGATTGAACTCGGACAGCTGGTTGACCCACTCGATGGCCTCGGACACTTCCCAGCGCTGGTTGGCGTCGATGGCGATCGGGAGGTCTCCCACGGCCTGCCGGGCCAGGGCCATGCGGCGGCGGTCGTCGTTGATATCGCCGCCCACTTTGAGCTTGATCATGGAAAAGCCGTCAGCCGCAGCCTCCCTGCTCAGCCGGACCAGCTTTTCGTCGCTGTATCCCAGCCAGCCCGGGGACGTGGTGTACGCCGGGTAGCCGTCGGCCTGCAGCGCGGCGATGCGGGCTGCTTTGCCGTCCTGGCCGGCGCGCAGGATGTCCAGCGCCTGCTGCGGGTTGAGGGCGTCGCGGATGTGGGTGAAGTCCACCACGTCCACGATCTCCTCGGGGGACATTTCACTCAGCAGGAGCCACAGGGGCTTGTTCTCGCGGCGGGCGCGGATGTCCCACAGGGCGCTGACCAGGGCGCCGCAGGCCATCTGCGTCACACCCTTCTCCGGTCCGAGCCAGCGCAGCTGGGAATCGTGAATGAGGCGCTTGGACGCACTGCCCAAGTCGTAGATCAGCTCCTCGATGTCCCGGCCCAAGAGGAGACGGGCGTAGGCGTCGATGGCCGCTGTCAGGATCTCGTTGCCGCGGCCGCAGCTGAACACGAAGCCGTGGCCCTCGTCGCCGGCGTCCGTGCGGATCACTACGTAGGCGGCGGAGTAGTCGGGGTCGACGTTGACCGCGTCCGAGCCGTCGAGTTCAAGGGACGTCGGGAAGCGGACGTCCTGGGTGGTGATGGAGGTGATGGAAGGCATGGATCTCTTCTCTCGTGGCCGTGCTGGAGGGTTTGCATGATTTCCTATATGAATTTCAATAATCATATAGGAACTGTGATGCAGATCAAGCCTTGACGATTAGTGACGTCCGCGACGGGCAGAAAAAAGCCCCGGCCCTTACGGGCCGGGGCTAGCGGGACAGGCGTCCGCTTAGCTGATTATCCGCTTGCGGGGCGGTCCGCCATCCTCCAGCGGCGACAGTTCCGCATGCCCTTCGAAGGCCTGGGCGAAGCGGTCAAAGGAGTTACGGATGTGTTCCGCCATCGCCGCCTCGGCCCGCTCCGGAAGGCACGCCTCGATCGCATCCCGGACGGCCGAGTGTTCCGCGATGGTGATGACGCCGTCAACATCGGCAGGGTAGAGCCTGAAGGTGTGCAGGTGGCAATGGGTCTGCGCAAACGCGTGGCGGACAACAGGATTGCCCGAGGCTGCGAGGATGGTGTCGTGAAAGCGGGTGTCATGGGCCACCAGGTCCTGCCGCAGGTCTCCCGCGCTCGCCATGGTCTCGCGAAACCCGGCAAGCTCCTTCGCCAGGGCCGCCGCAGGATTCGCCAGCCGGTCCACCGCGGCCGCCCGCGCCGCCCACGGCTCCACGAGGAGCCGGAATTCAAACAGCGACCGCAGCTCGGCGAGCCCCAGCAGGGGGGTGGTGCTGTAGCCGCGCCCGGGGCTGTAAACCACCAGGTTGTCGCCCTCGAGGCGCTGGAGCACTTCCCGCACCGGCGTCTGCGAGACGCCGAGGCTGCGCGCAACGGCATCGATGTTGATGCGCGTGCCCGGTGCAATTTCGCCCTCCAGGATGGCGGCGCGCATGGACGCATAGACGTCGCTGACAGCGGCTTTGCCTCGTGAAGTCTCGGACGATTGACGTGGCGGCACGTGCTTACCTCTTGATTCTGGTCGGACGGGAGTCGCTTGGGGAATCATAAGCCACGGCGCCCTGCGAACGGCGTGTGGAACTTTTTTGGAGCAGGACTTGATCCGGATCACATTATCTATATGATTATCCAGATTCCTATATGATTTTGGCGCCGAGTTCTTCGGCGTCTTCCCTCCCGCCGGTGCCCAAGGCACCCGAAGCCATGTTCACGTCGAAGGAGACCGCATGACTGCGCTCGGAAGCAAGACCGCCACCAAGTCATCCCCCACACCACCACGCCTGATGACCCGGAAACGGTGGGTCATCATCTGGCTCGCCTTCATCGGCCTCAGCATCAACTACCTCGACCGTTCAAGCCTGAGCGTCGCACTGCCTTTTATGGGCAAGGACTTCGAGCTCAGCGCCACGCAGCAGGGACTCATCTTTGCCGCCTTCTTCTGGGCCTACGACTTCTGCCAGCTCGCTGCGGGCTGGTACGTGGACAAAGTGGGACCGCGCCGGTCATTCTCACTGGCCGCTGTGTGGTGGTCCATCTTCACCATGGTGACCGCGGCCGCGACGAGCTTCTGGTCACTCTTCGCCGCCAGGTTCCTGCTCGGCGTCGGCGAGAGCCCCGCCCCCAGCACCGCCGCCAAAGTGGTGGCCACCTGGTTCCCGATCCGGGAGCGGGCCTTCGCCACCAGCATCTGGGACTCCGGATCCCGTGTGGGCGCCGTCATCGCGCTGCCGATCGTCACCCTGATCGTGGCGCTCACCTCGTGGCACGCCGTGTTCATCATCATCGGCGTCGCCGGAATCATCTGGGCCGCAGTCTGGTGGAAGGTGTACCGCAGCCCGCAGGAACACCCGGGAGCCAACGCCGCCGAGGTGGCCTACATCGAAGAAGGGGGCGCCCGCGGCGAAGCCAGCGATGACGCCGGCGCAGCCAAGCTGCCGTGGCGTTCACTGTTCAAGTACCGCACTGTCCTCAGCATGATGTTCGGCTTTTTCTGCCTGAACAGCGCCATCTACTTCTTCATCACGTTCTTCCCGAGCTACCTCGTGAAGGAACGCGGCTTCGACCTCCTGAAGCTTGGCTTCTTTGGCGCCATCCCCGGCATCTGTGCCGTGCTGTGCGGCTGGCTCGGCGGCTACCTGGCCGACCGCGCAGTCCGGGCCGGCGCATCCGTTACCAAGGTCCGCAAGACGGCCATTGCCGGCGGACTCGCGGGCGGCTCCGTCATCATGTTCGCCGCCCTGGTTCCCGAGGCCTGGATGGCACTCGCGCTGCTGTCGGTGGCGTACTCCAGCCTCACCGTTGCCGCCACCGGGATCTGGTCGCTGCCGGCCGACGTCGCACCAAGCTCACGGCACGTAGGCTCCATCGGCGGCCTGCAGAACTTCGCCTCCAACCTGGCCGGCATCTTCACCCCGATCCTGATCGGCGTCCTTGTCGACCAGACCGGATCGTTCGTGGCGCCGCTCGCCGTGATCGGCGCCATCTCGCTGATCGGTGCCGCCAACTACCTGTTCGTCATGGGCAAGATCGAGCCCCTAAAAGTGCCGCACGCGGCCAGCCTCTGACGTACTCCGGGAGTTCCTGATTCCGTGAGGCTGCCGTTGTTGCCGCCGTCCGTGGGGCGGTGGCAACAACGGCAGGATTGGCCTCGACAGGCTCGACCACGCGGGCCCGATTACATACCGGGGATCTGCTGGGCTTCGTGGACCTCGATTTCGCTGCCCGGCAGGTTCAGGTGCGGGTGCTGCTTGGCGAGTTCCAGGGCTGCCTCAGCATTCTCGGCTTCGATCAGGCTGTATCCGGAGACTTCGAGCTTGCTGGGCGCGGTGGCTCCGCCGGGCGAAACGCGGACGCCGTCGGCCAAAGGCGTTCCGAAGTCGATCAGCCCGTCGCCCACCTTGGCAGCCCACGCGTTCCAGTCCCCCATGGCGGCTTCCATGTCCTCCGGTGCCGGCGGCGCTGCCTCCGCGGGCGTCATCGGGGAGTGGTAGATGAAGAGAAACTTGGACATTTTCTTTTCCTTCTTTCGTGGTTGTTCTTCTGTTTACTGCGGGGGGCGCATCGATCAGACGGTGACGGTCCGGCCGGTGAATGCGATGAGTCGCTCGAGGCTGCCGGCGGTCTCCGCGACGGGCTTCGCAGGCGCGAAACTGCCGCCGGAGCGGACCTGCTCGGAGATGGTCACCAGGGCAAGGCCCTCCACATAGTCCGTAACGACGTCGGACACGGCCAGGTCCTGGCCGCTTGCCTTCGCGAAGTCCCAGGCATGGACCAGCAGCTCAAGGTTGAGGATGCTGGCCACCGTGGTGGCGGGGAGTTTGGCGAAGCCCATGTCGATGGTGCCGTCGACGCCGCGGCGGGCGAACGCTTCCAGCGTGGGCTGGGCGAGCTCGGCGATGCGGACCTCGGGAGCCGCATCGGCGCGGTCCGTGACGTCGGCGCCCAGGGCAGTGCCGATGTTCGTCAGCGACCCGGCCAGGTGCTCAAGGAGTTCGTGGGCGGTGAAGTCCTCGCACGGCGTCGGCTTCTCACGGTCTTCCGGGGTGAGCTTGCGCAGGACTCCGAGCAGGACTGCCAGCGACGCGTCGGCGGAGATGAGGTGGTCGATCGGGTCCGGGGCGGCCGCCCATTCGTCAGGACCCGCACCGGCATCCGACGACGCCTCTTTGACCAGGCGTCCCAGGAAGTGGTTCCAGCCTTCGGCGTGTGCCGTGGACTGCTCGGGCGTGAGGCCCTCATGGACCAGGCGAAGCGACGTGCCGCCGTCGACAGGCTCCAGCGTAATGGTGACCGTGGACGCGCCGGGCGGCAGGTCCGTGGCGGACTCCCAGCCCCAGGTGAACACGATGCGCTTGCCCGGCTCGATTTCCTGGAACGTCCCCGCGGCGTGGTGGCCCGGGACGATGGTCCAGCGGTACTCGCCGCCGACGCGAAGGTCCACCCTGGCGGCGACCGTCTTCCAGCGGCGCAGGCGCTCCGGCTGGGTGATCAGGGCGAAGGCCTCGTCAGCGTCGACGGGGA
>DATCVX010000189.1:0-3307 GCA_036566705.1 Arthrobacter sp.
TCGGAATTGTTGCGGTGGACTCGGACGGAGCCATCCTCCTGACCAACAACCGGCAGAGGGACTTCGAACGCATTGCGGGTCCACGAGAGGGCCTGGACAAAGCCGAAGAACAACAGCTGGTCTTCGCGCGGGACAGAGTCAGCCCCCTGCCGGCCGGCAAGCGACCCGTCCGGCGGGCCATCGACGGGGAATCCTTCGCGGACTACCTGGTCTGGATCGGTTCAGGACCGGACCAGCGCGCGGTTTCGACGGCGGCACGTCCGTTACTGGACGACGGCGGGCGGTTCAGTGGCGCTGTGATCGTGTACACCGATGTGACGGGCCTGGTGGAGGCGCTTGCCGCCAACGAGGAGCTAGTCTCGAACGTCTCGCATGAATTCAGGAGTCCGCTGAACTCCATCCTGGGGAACATCGACCTTGTCCTCGAGGATGTCCAAGGCACGTCCCCGCTTTCCGCCCGGCGCCTGGAGGTAGTCCAGCGCAATTCCGAGCGGCTCCTCGCGCTCGTGTCCGACCTGATGGCGTCGGCCTCCTCCGCCCTCAGGGTCCACCCGAAACGGACGGACCTGGCAAGCCTCGTGGACACCAGCATCGGCTCCGCGCAACCGCAGGCGGAACAGTCCAGGATCTCGCTCGTGGCGGACATTCCATCACCACTATGGGCCTACGCCGATCCGCTGCGCATCGGGCAGGCCCTGGACAACCTGGTGTCCAACGCCATCAAGTACTCCCCCGGCGGCGGCGTGGTGAACATCAGCGCCCAGGGCTCTGACGACTGCGTCCGGCTGCAGGTCCGGGATTCGGGGATGGGCATGAGCCCGGAAGATTCGGCCAGGGTGTTCCGCAGGTTCTTCCGGACAGACAGTGCCCGCGAAGCTGCCATCCCGGGGGCCGGCCTCGGACTGTCCATCACCAAGGCGATCATCGAAAGCCACGGCGGCAACATCTCCTGCACCAGCAACCCGGGCAAAGGCAGCACGTTCACGCTGACCCTCCCGGCCCCTCCCAGTGATTGAGCCTGTCGGAATCCCCGCCCAGGAACCGGTTTAGTGCTCCCGCATGGCCCGCGTGAGTTCGGCCCGCGCCAGCATCTCGCCGTCGGTCGGGTAGGCGACTTCCTCCAGGACCAGGGGGTGGGGCGCGGCCAGGACTGACTTGGCGTCCCGCTTCTTCGCGAGGAGCCGCTCATACAGCCACTCAGGTTCCTCCACGCCCTCGCCGACGAACAGGGCCGAGCCCACCAAGGAACGCACCATGTTGTGGCAGAAGGCGTCCGCCTGGACGGTGGCTACGATGACCCCGTCCTCCCCGCGCGCAAATTCGAAGCGCTGGAGTTCGCGGATGGTGGTGGCGCCTTCCCTCGGTTTGCAGTACGACAGGAAGTTCTGCAACCCCAGCAGCTTGGACGCCCCCTCATTCAGCAGCCCAACGTCCAGCGGATTCTTGTGCCACAGCGTGAAATAGCGTTCCAACGGGTCCCACAGCGCCGGGCCGTCCGCGATGCGGTAGCTGTAACGGCGCCACAGGGCCGAGAACCGCGCGTCGAAGCCCTCCGCGGCCAGCGACACCCTGTGGACCTCGATGGACCCGGTCAGGTCGCCGAGGCCGCGGCTCAGTGCCCCGCGGATCCGGCGCAGCATGGCGACGCCGGGATCGAGTTCGTGCCCCCGGGGCAGTCCCAGCCACTCGGCTTCGGTGAGGTCCAGGTGGACCACCTGGCCGCGGGCGTGCACACCGGCGTCCGTGCGGCCTGCCACGGTCACGCGGACAGGCCGGCGCACCAGCAGCGCGACGGCCTCTTCCAGGACGCCCTGGACGGTACGCAGGCCCGGCTGGATGGCCCACCCGTTGAAGGGGCCGCCGTCGTACGAAAGATCAAGCCGGATACGCAAAAACCCGCCGCCCCCCATAACGGGGGCCGCGGGTTTTTGGTCGTTCATAGACCTAAGTCTATGCGAAGGAATCAGCGAATTACTTCGCGTCCTTTTCCTCAGCCTTGTCCTCGGCGGGAGCTTCCTCAGCGGCCGGAGCCTCTTCGGTTGCAGCCTCAGCCTCGGGAGCCTCAGCAGCTTCGGTCTCGACGACCTCTGCTTCGGGAGCTTCTTCTGCGGCCGGAGCGGCAGCGGCTGCTTCCTTCTTGTCGGCGTCGCGCTTAGCAGCAGAGGTAGCCTCGGCTACAACGGCCTGCTTGGCGGAAACCGGCTCGAGGACCAGTTCGATGACAGCCATGGGAGCGTTGTCGCCCTTACGGTTGCCGATCTTGGTGATGCGGGTGTAGCCGCCGTCGCGGTTCTCCACTGCCTGTGCAATGTCGGTGAACAGCTCGTGGACGACGCCCTTGTTGCTGATCAGGCCGAGTACACGGCGGCGGGAAGCCAGGTCGCCGCGCTTGGCGAAAGTCACCAGGCGCTCTGCGTACGGCTTCAGGCGCTTGGCCTTGGTCACCGTGGTGGTGATCCGCTTGTGCTCGAACAGTGCTGCTGCCAGGTTCGCGAGCATAAGACGCTCGTGAGCCGGGCCGCCTCCGAGGCGCGGACCCTTAGTGGGGGTAGGCATAATTGTTTCTCCTCATATGGAAGCCGGTGGTGGGCACACCATGGTGCCCGCCGGCCAAGATCTGTTTTAGAGTTCGTCGTCGCCGAAGGCGGCGTCGTCCTCTTCAATTGCTGCGGCGCGTGCTGCGAGGTCAAAACCGGGAGGCGAGTCCTTGAGGGACAGGCCCAGTTCAACCAGCTTTGCCTTGACCTCGTCAATGGACTTCGCACCGAAGTTACGGATGTCCATCAGGTCGGCCTCGGAGCGGGCTACGAGTTCACCCACGGTGTGGATGCCCTCACGCTTGAGGCAGTTGTAGGAACGGACGGTGAGGTCCAGATCCTCGATCGGCAGGGCCATGTCGGCTGCCAGGGCAGCGTCCGTCGGCGACGGGCCAATCTCGATACCTTCAGCTGCGGTGTTCAGCTCGCGGGCCAGACCGAAGAGTTCCACCAGGGTGGTACCTGCGGAAGCAACCGCATCGCGCGGGGCGATGGCCTGCTTGGTCTCGACGTCGACAATGAGCTTGTCGAAGTCAGTGCGCTGCTCAACACGGGTTGCTTCCACGCGGAAAGTAACCTTCAGCACCGGCGAGTAGATCGAGTCGACCGGGATACGGCCGATCTCGGAATCGCCGGACTTGTTCTGAGCTGCCGAAACGTAGCCGCGGCCGCGCTCGATGGTCAGTTCGAGTTCGAACTTGCCCTTCGAGTTCAGCGTGGCAATGTGCAGATCCGGGTTGTGGAATTCGACGCCGGCCGGCGGAGCGATG
>DATCVX010000190.1:0-6691 GCA_036566705.1 Arthrobacter sp.
TCACCCTCAGCCACTGGCTGCAGGAACCGCTCCGGCCCGGCCTCGGCACCCGGTTCGGTGGTGTCTCCGTCGAAGCTATTCATCCCATCACCCTACGTCCAAGAACCTGCGTCCCGCATTGAATGAAGCGCCGAAAAATCGTTTGGGGCGCCCGAATCCCGGCAGCGGGATGTCCGGTATTCGCCAAGGGCGTAGCCCACAGCCTGCGTCCAGCGGCGCACCGTAGACTGAACACATGCGATCCCCAGCCACAATTTCCCCCCTCAAAGCAGTCCTCTGGGACATGGATGGCACCATTGTGGACACCGAGCCCTACTGGATCGCGGCCGAACATGCGCTGGTCGAAGCCCATGGCGGGACGTGGTCGCATGAGAAGGCCATGCAGCTCGTCGGGCAGTCGCTGACGTTCTCCGCCGGCATCCTCCAAAATGCCGGCGTGGACCTCGAAGCAAGGGAAATCATCGACACCCTCACAGCGGAAGTCATCCGTGGCGTGCGGCGCAGTGTGCCCTGGCGTCCGGGCGCCCGCGAACTTTTGGACGAGCTCCACCAGGAAGGCGTCCGGTGCGCCCTCGTCACCATGTCCGAAGGTCCCCTGGCCCGGGAAATCGTCGCCAGCCTCCCCAAGCCGTATTTCGAGTTTGTCGTAACAGGGGACACCGTCACCCAGGGTAAACCGCACCCTGAGGCGTACCTGACCGCCGTGGAACTGCTGCAGGGCTCCGACCCCGCCCTGACTATCGACCACTGCATCGCCCTGGAAGACTCGGCCCCCGGCGTCGCCGCCGCGGTGGCCTCGGGCGTGTCCACTGTGGCCATTCCCCATATCGTGCCCATCCCGGATGATCCCCGGCACACCACGTGGGACTCGCTTTCCGGCCGCACGGTATCCGAACTCGTTGCCATCGCCGCGGACCGGCACGGCGCCGCCTACACGGGGAGCCGGCAGGACGCCACAATGGGGAGTCCCGCAGATGGATAAGAACACCGCGCCTGCCCGCCGCGAAGGAATCCCGCTCGGCAGGATCGCCGGAATACCCGTCATCCTCGCGTACTCCTGGTTCCTCATCGCTGCCTTCACCGTGATCGTCTACGGGCCGGTGCTCCAGCAACGGAATCCGGCACTGGGGGCCACCGCCTACACAGTGGCGTTTGCCTACGCCCTCCTGCTCCTCATTTCGGTGCTGGTCCACGAGCTGGCCCACGCGCTCACAGCCAAGACCTACGGCTGGCCTACACAGAAAATCGTGCTTAACCTCTGGGGCGGCCACACCCAGTTCGAGAACTTCACCGCCACTCCTGGCCGCTCCGTCCTGGTGGCGCTGGCCGGACCCGCTGCCAACTTCGCGCTGGCCGGCGGCGCGTGGCTGGTGCTTTCGGCCGCCAGCCTGGGTACCGTCGCGGAGCTCCTCACCAACATCTTTATGTGGGCCAATTTCGTCATCGGCGTCTTCAACGTCCTTCCGGGACTGCCCCTGGACGGCGGCCGGATCGTCGAATCCGCCGTCTGGAAAGCGACCGGCAACCAGGCCAAAGGCACCGTCGCGGCCGGCTGGGCCGGCCGCATCATCGTCGTCGGCCTGGGCTTCTGGTTCATCGCCCGTCCCTTACTGGCCGGAGAGCCCCCCGAATTCAGCCTGCTCATGATCACCATCCTTGTCGGGGGCTTCCTCTGGATGGGGGCATCGGCGTCCATCCAGCAAGGCACCATGCGCGGACGGCTGCATCTCGTCAGCGCCGCCGCGCTGTCCCGCCCCGCCGTCGGAGTTCCCGCTACCGCCTCCGTGGCGGACATCCTTCAGTTGTCACAGTCCGGAATCCCTGCCGTTGTTGTGTGCGGTCCGGACGGGCGCCCGCAGGGTGTGGTGGACGCCTCCGCTGTCGCCGCGGTTCCTCCGCATGCCGCCGGCTCAACGCCCGCGACCGCCGTGTCCTATGCCCTTGGTGCAGGCGCCTACGTACCCGAATGGTCCAAAGGCCAGGAGCTCATCCAGTACCTGGGCCAGCTCGAAGGCCAGGAATATGCCGTGGTTGACCACCACGGCACCGTGACCGGCCTGCTGGCGCAGGATGTGGTGGTGGCGGCCATCACCGGCAAGAGTGTCCGCCCCAATAGGTATCCGCAGCGCCAGAACCGGTAGAGTTACCTGCCGGTTGCGTTTAGCTGCCACACGGTCTCCGTTGCGGGCAAAGCCGGACAGGACAGCCCCCAAGTGCGCAGCCCCACAGTTGTACAAGAGCGAGGAAAATTCATGAGCAGCGAATCTGCCGCCCCCGAAGCCGCAGCAGCACCCCAGGCCGGTGTTGCCGCCAACGGAGCCCAGCCGGTAGGAGCTGCGCGGCGCCGGGGCCCCTTCCGTGAAGGCGAACGCGTCCAGTTGACCGATGAGCGCGGCCGCATGAACACCATCACGCTTGAAGTGGGCGGCGCCTTCCACACGCACCGCGGGTTCCTCAACCACGACGAAATCATCGGCAAGGTGGACGGCTCCGTTGTGGTGAACAATGTTGGCCAGCAATACCAGACGCTGCGACCGCTGCTCTCCGACTTTGTGCTGTCCATGCCCCGCGGTGCCGCCGTTGTGTACCCCAAGGACGCCGGCCAGATTGTCACGATGGCGGACATTTTCCCCGGCGCCAGGGTTGTTGAAGCCGGGGTTGGCTCCGGCGCGCTGTCCATCTCCCTGCTGCGCGCCGTGGGCGACAACGGCTACCTGCACTCCTTCGAACGGCGCGAAGAATTCGCCGACATTGCCCGCGGCAACGTGGAGACCATCTTCGGCGGACCCCACCCCGCGTGGAAGATTTCCCTGGGTGACTTCCAGGAGGAAGTTGTCCGCAGCGAGGCCCCGGGATCCGTTGACCGCGTGGTGCTGGACATGCTCGCCCCGTGGGAGTGCCTCGACGCCGTCGCAACCGTCCTCGCTCCCGGCGGCGTCTGGATCAACTATGTGGCCACAGTCACCCAGCTCTCCCGCACTGCCGAAGCCATCCGCGCCGACGGCCGGTTTACGGAGCCGGACGCCTGGGAGTCCATGGTCCGCGGCTGGCATCTTGAGGGCCTCGCGGTCCGTCCCGATCACCGGATGGTGGCCCACACCGGTTTCCTGCTGGTCACCCGGCGCCTGGCCGACGGTGTGACCGGCATTTCGGTCAAGCGGCGCCCGTCAAAGACCGACTTCGATGAAGCGGATGTCAACGCCTGGACCCCCGGGGCGGTAGGGGAACGGCTGGTTTCGGACAAGAAACTCCGCCGTGCGGCGCGCGACGCGATCGCCGGAACCAACGTCAAGGATGATCCGGAGATCACGAACTAGTCCAGATTTCGGGAGTCTTCAGCTGTACCTGCCAACTTGGGGCTAAGGTCTTAAGAGAAGCGCAGGAAGGGGCTGATGCATCATGGAGACGCCGAACGAGGACTCCGGACGTACACCGGCAGAGCAGTCTGCTGTTAATGATTTGTCTGTTGCGGACAGGCAGGTCAATATCCTCCGGGACAAGCTCAGGCACATTGACCGCCAGCTGGCAGCTGCAACGCAAAACAATGGCAAGCTCGTCACCATGCTGGAAGCCGCGAAAGCGGAGATCCTGCGGCTCAAGAACGCCCTGGACCAGGAGGGGCAGCCACCATACAGTTTCGGCACGATTCTTCAGCTCAACCCGAAGCGCCAGCCGTCCGCCGGCAACAGCGGCCAGGCGGCAACCGAGGAATCGGTGGACATCTTCAACGCCGGGCGGAAGATGCGGGTGGGCATCAGCCCCCTGGTCAACATCAACCAGCTCGCCGTGGGCCAGGAGGTCCTGCTCAATGAGGCCCTGCTGGTCGTTGCCGGCCTGGGCTACGAACGCGCCGGCGAGCTTGCCACCCTGAAGGAAATGCTGGGCACGGACCGCGCCCTCGTCGTGGGACGCGCCGACGAGGAACGGGTCATCCGGCTGTCCGGCGCCCTGCTGGGCGAAAAGCTCCGCGTGGGGGATGCGCTGTCCATTGATTCGCGGACAGGCTACGCGCTGGAGAAAGTCCCCCGGTCCGAGGTGGAGAACCTGGTCCTGGAGGAAGTTCCGGACATCACGTACGAGGACATCGGCGGCCTGGGCCCCCAGATTGAACAGATCCGCGACGCCGTCGAGCTGCCGTTCCTGCACCCGGACCTTTACCGCGAGCACGGGTTGAAGGCACCGAAGGGCATCCTGCTCTACGGTCCGCCGGGCTGCGGCAAGACACTCATCGCCAAAGCCGTTGCCAACTCGCTGGCCGCCCGGGCGGCTGAACGCTCCGGCAACGTGGACCTGAAGAGCTACTTCCTCAACATCAAGGGCCCCGAACTGCTGGACAAGTACGTCGGCGAAACGGAACGGCATATCCGGCTGATCTTCTCCCGCGCCCGCGAAAAGGCTTCCGACGGCAGCCCCGTGGTGGTGTTCTTCGACGAGATGGACTCCCTGTTCCGCACCCGCGGCACCGGAATATCCTCCGACGTCGAAACCACCATCGTCCCCCAGCTGCTGAGCGAGATCGACGGCGTGGAGCGGCTGGACAACGTCATCGTGATCGGTGCGTCAAACCGCGAGGACATGATCGACCCCGCGATCCTCCGGCCGGGCCGTCTGGACGTGAAGGTCAAGATCCAGCGGCCGGATGCCGAAGCCGCGGCGGACATCTTCAACAAGTACATCACCACGGACCTGCCCTTCCACGAGTCCGACCTCGCCGAATACGACGGCGATGTCCAGGCAACCGTGGACGCCATGGTCCAGCGCACGGTGGAAGCCATGTACTCCACGGAGAAGTCCAATGAGTACCTGGAGGTCACCTACGCCAACGGCGACACCGAGATGCTCTACTTCAAGGACTTCAACTCCGGCGCCGTGGTGCAGAACGTTGTGGACCGGGCCAAGAAGTACGCTATCAAGGACCTCCTGACACTCCACCAGAAGGGCCTGCGGATCGAACACCTGCTCCGGGCAGTGGTGGACGAATTCCGGGAGCACGAGGACATGCCGAACACCACCAACCCGGATGACTGGGCCCGTATTTCCGGCAAGAAGGGCGAACGGATCACCTACATCCGGACCATCGTCCAGGGCAAGGCCGGGCAGGAACCCGGGAAGTCCATCGAAACGATGCCCAGCACGGGGCAGTACCTGTGACGGCTGCGCCGGAACCCGCCGTCGGAGGACCCCTCCCTGTCGGCGGGGCCATGCGCGTTATGGGCGCGGAAACGGAATACGGGATCCACGCTCCGTCTGCCCCCTCCGCCAACGCCACCATGATGTCCGCCCGCGTGGTGCAGGCATACGCACAGGTAACGCGGCAGCGTGCCGCCGGCGGCGCCGAAACGCGCTGGGACTACACGGACGAAGAGCCGCTGCACGACGCCCGCGGCTGGACCCTTGACAGGGCCTCGGCGCACCCCAGCCAGCTCACGGACCAGCCGCCTGTCCTTGACGCCGAAGCAGTGGCCCTTGCCTACGGCCGCGAGGAACTGGAACTGGACGGCCAGGACGAGTCCGGCACGCTGCTGATGAACATGGTGCTCGGTAACGGTGCCCGCCTCTACGTGGACCACGCCCACCCGGAGTACTCAAGCCCCGAGGTGACCAATCCCCGTGACGCCGTGACCTGGGACGCCGCCGGTGATTTGGTGGCGCTGGCCACGGTCAGGCGGCTCGGCATGGATCCCGAACTTCCCGCGGTCAACCTGTACAAAAACAACACGGACAACAAATCCGTGTCCTACGGCTCGCACGAGAACTACCTCATGCCGCGTTCCGTCCCGTTCGGTGACATCGTACGGGGACTGACCCCGTTCTTCGTCACCCGGCAGATCCTCTGCGGCGCGGGCAGGGTGGGCCTGGGCCAGGACAGCTCCACGCCCGGGTACCAGATCAGCCAGCGGGCGGACTTTTTCGAGGCCGAGGTGGGCCTCGAAACCACCATCCGGCGGCCGATCATCAACACCCGCGATGAACCGCATGCCACGGCGGACAAGTACCGCCGGCTGCACGTCATCATCGGCGACGCCAACCTGAGCCAGGCATCGAACTACCTCAAGTTCGGCACCACGGCCATGGTCCTCAGCCTTATCGAGGCGGGCCTCGCACCGAAGCTCGAGGTGCATGAACCTGTCGCTGCACTGCAGGCCATCAGCCACGACACGTCCCTGACCGCCAAAATCCGGCTGCTGGACGGGCGGCGGGTGACAGCGCTGGACCTGCAGTGGATTTACCACGAAGCAGCAGCCAAGCTCGCCCAGGACACCGGCGTTTCCGACGCCATCGACGGCGACGGCCACACGCATGAGGTCCTGGAGCGCTGGGCCACCACCCTGACCCAACTCGACAGCGACAGGGCGGCCGCGGCGTCCTCGGTCGAATGGCTGGCCAAGCTCTCCATCCTCGAGGGGTACCGGGAACGGGACGGACTTGCCTGGGACGACGCCCGGCTGGGCCTCGTGGACCTCCAGTGGGCGGACATCCGGCCGGAGAAAGGCCTCTACTACCGGCTCCTGGCGCGGGACCGGATGCAACGTATTGTCGACGACGGCGACATCGCCGCGGCGGTCACGGAACCGCCGTCGGACACCAGGGCCTATTTCCGTGGCCGCTGCGTCAGCAGCTTCGGCAAGGACGTTGTGGGCGCCAGCTGGGATTCGGTGATCTTCGACGTTCCGGGCTACGGACGGCTCCA
>DATCVX010000191.1:0-6341 GCA_036566705.1 Arthrobacter sp.
GGGGCTTCGTCATGCGGGTGAGGCGGAGACCACCACATTCTTCCCCCACGGGTCTTCCGTGTAGCAACTGATCAGTACCAGCCGGCTTGGCACCATGTCCCAGATGGGACTGTCCTTGAGGGCGGCCTTGAGGTAGGTGGTAACGCTGTCCACACGGTAGCGGATGGTTCCCGTGGCGGTGACGACGTCGAATTCGTCGCCAACGGCCGCCGCGGAGCTGAGGTGGTTGAACGGGGCGTCCTGGCCTTCCCAGCTGTGGCCGATGACGTAGGTGGTGTTCTTTGAACCGTTTCCCGGAACACCGAACGGCGTCAGCCAGTAGCCGTCCTTGGTGGTGGGCGGCACGATGGTCTGGCTTTCGACGGCGGTGCTGTCAGGTTCCAGCGGATGGACTGCCGTGTCCATCGCAGCCTTCGGGTAAAGGATGCGCTGCGGGGCCGAAGCCTCCGGAAAGACCGGCCCGGCGGTTACCGGTACTGCAGCCGGCGCGGGGGCTGCCGGGGTGGCGGGGGAGCCCGAAACCGCCAGGGGCAACGGCAGTTCGATGGCCGATGTTGTTCCGGCTGAATAGGCGGCTGTGTTTGGCCCCCCCGCCGTGGCCGCCCCGTGCTGGTCCAGCAGCGGTCCACCAAACGTGAAGGACAGGAACCCCATGACTCCGCAGGCAAGGATTGCGATGTCTGCGCGGTTCAAGCCGCGGCGCCGCTTCGGCACTTCGTGCCGTCCGGTTTGCTTTGCCACGATGCTCCTCAGACGTTTTGGAAAGTGTGCTTACAGGAAGGGCGCCCCGCCGTGAGCTGGCGGGGCGCCCTGCGTGTCAGTTCGGCCCAGTCCGAACTGCGGCCTCAGTCTGCCTGTGCTCCCAGGGACCTGCGGCGGACCGCAACCACTGCACCTGCGCCCAGCATCAGGCCCAGGCCCGCGAGCCAGGTGGGAGCACCCTCAGTTCCGCCCACTGCAGTCTGCGCATTGAAGCCCTGGTTGGTGCCTTGGCTGACGGCGGCGGCCCCGGTGACCGCCGGCGTCTGAACCGTGGCGGCCGGAGTCTGTGCAGTGGGAGTGACCGTGGTGACGGGTGTCTGGACAACCACCGGTGACTGCACCACCGGTGTTTCCACCGCTGCCGCTGGCGGGTCCACCACCACGACGGGCGGGTCGACCACGACGACGGGCGGGTCCACCGGTGGGTACACCGGAGGTTCCTCGCCTGGAGGCAGCGGCGCGCAGTTGGCGATATAGAGAATCTTCCCGGCGTTGGTCCAGTTCAAGCCGTCCGGAAGGGACTCGTTCGGCGGGATGATGTCACTTGGATGCCCGTCGTGGCCATTGAGGCCATTGACGTTGAAGGTTTTTGCCTCCCACTCCGTCGCCGTGCCGCCGGCGTGGCAGACGGTGACCTGATTGGGAGCAGCCATGGCTGGTGCTGTCAGACTGATCAGCCCCAGCCCCAGGACCCCCAGTGTTGCAAAGGTACGTTTCATTGTGTTCTCCCCAGTGTGTGTGAAACGGACCATGATGAGGGGGAGTCGCGGTGACTTTGTGTGCCCCAGCAGCACGGTCAGCTTGCTTGTCACTTCAGGCTAGGGTGGCCGCCAGAGGCAGTCGCGAGTAGAGGGTACTCGACTTTGGAAGCCGCTGAACTGCAGCGATACCTGTTACTACGCGGAAGCGGGGGAATACTACTTGCTCCCCCGGCGGGCAGCTGGCCCCCAATGCCGGGACCCTTGAACGTGGACATGGCCGCGCCTAACGTTGAGTCATACGAAAGGGCGTGACGGGCATGGAAATCTACATGTGGTGGCTGGACCTGGATTTGGCATCCAAGGAATGGCTCCGGGAAAACCTGCGGGCCGAGGAGCTGCCCCTCCCGGTGCTGCAGGGGATCGCCGAGGCGGGCGGACCCCACCCTGAGAATCCCGTCGCGGTCCTCACCGAGGCGGACTGGGATTTCATCGAGACCCAGTCGGAATTCGTGGACTAGGCGCCTGGGCATAATCCTTCGCTGCCCGACGCACCGTTGCGGCCTTCCGGCCGGAGTGGTTGCATGGGGTGCATGGCAACCACAGAGAGTTTTGTCCTGGCGATCGGAACCAAAAAAGGCCTTTGGCTGGCCACCAGCCAGGACCGGAAACAGTGGTCTTTCTCCGGTCCGCACTTCCTGATGAGCGAGATTCCCAGCATTGGCATAGATACCCGCGACGGCCGGACACGGATCATGGTGGGCGTCAGGTCGGAGCACTGGGGGCCCACCGTGGCCCACTCCGATGACCTTGGCGCTACGTGGACCGAGCCCGAACAGGGAGCCATCACGTTTCCCGAAGATACCGGAGCCGCCGTCGAGCGCATCTGGCAGATCTACCCGGACGCAGAGTCGCGGCCCGGCGTGGTGTGGGCCGGCGCCGAACCCATTTCAGTGTGGAAATCCACCGACGGCGGCGAGCATTTCGAACTGAACCGCGGACTGTGGGACCATCCCCACCGCAGCGAGTGGGGTGCCGGTTACGGCGGCGCCGCCGCCCATTCGATCGTGGTCAACCCGGCAGGCGACAATGTCCACATCGCCATGAGCACCGGCGGGGTGTACCGCTCGCTCGACGGCGGAACCTCCTGGGAGGCCAGGAACAAGGGGATTTCGGCCTACTTCATGCCCGACCCCAACCCTGAGTTCGGCCAGTGCGTGCACAAGATTGCCGCGGATGCCGCCGTCGAGGGCCGCCTCTACGCGCAGAACCACCACGGGGTCTACCGCACCGATGACAACGGCGAGCACTGGGAATCGATCGCTGACGGACTCCCGGCGGACTTCGGCTTTGTGATGCTCACCCATCCCCGGCGGGAAGGGACTGCCTGGGTGGTTCCGCTGAAGGCCGACGGCGAACGCATCCCGCCGGAGGGAAAGCTCGCCGTGCACCGCACGGACGACGCCGGGGCCACCTGGAAGCGTCTGGCTACAGGCCTGCCTGAGGGGGAGTACAACAGCGTGCTCCGGGACGCCGCGAGCGTGGATTCCGCCGAACCGGCCGGCGTCTACTTCGGCACCCGCGGCGGCACGGTGTACGCCAGCGCGGATGAGGGGGAGACGTTTGCTGAAGTTATCAGCCACCTTCCGGACGTTTTGTGTGTCCGCGCCGCCGTAGTCGCGGGGCTGCCGGCGCCGCGTGTCCCGGAAACGGCGGCGGCCCAGGGTGCCTGATATTAGCGTGGTGCTGCCGAGTATCCTGCAGCCGCTGGCCGGCGGGCAGTCCATCCTGACTGCGCCCGCCGACGGGCCGGTAACCGTGGGAAAGCTGCTGGACGCGGTGACCAGGGATTACCCGGTGCTGGCCAGGCGGTTGCGGGACGAGACCGGCGCCCTGCGCCGCTACGTGAATATCTACGTGGCCGGCGACGAAGTGCGCAGGCTCCAAGGCCTGGAAACTGAAGTGGCGGACGGCCAGGAAGTGCTGATCATCCAGTCGGTGGCCGGCGGCTAAGCCGGCGGCTCCAAAACGGCGGGCAGTCCTGACTGACTACGCCCGCCGTCGTGGTGCTGATGGTGTGTGGAACGCAGGTTGCCCTGTCAGGCGATGCGCCACACGCTGCATTCGTCCGTATTGATCGCCTTGCGCATTCCTGTGTGGCGGTCCATGATCCAGACGACGCCGATGCCCGGGGCGGTCTCCTGGACGCTTCCCCGCCGGATGACGACGTCGTCGTAGCTTGGCCCAACTGAAAGGCGCGCTTCGATTTCGTCACCGCGGTGGAGCTGGTCCAGGGCGCGGACTCGGGTTACATGGGCTTTGACTTCCTTCAACATGGCTGGGGCCTCCTGGACTGGAGCTGGGCGCCTGCGCTTGCCGGCAGTTCCAGTGTGGCCGGGCATTGTTGCGCCCGCGTTTCCTGACGGTTAGGGGCCGGTTAGATCTCGGCACCGGGCCCGTTCCGTGCCCGTCAGCCGATCCCGCGGCAGGGCGCCTAAGGTGGTGGCATGGAGATCATGGACGGGATCTGGACTGCCGTGCTGGGCGCTGCTGCGGTGGCACCGCTGGCCACGTTCGGCGTGGTCCTGGTGGCCTACCTGACCTACCGGCAGAAGTCGCACGCAGACCGGCGCGACCAATGGTGGAAGCGCGCCCAGTGGGGCATCGACTCGGCCTTGAGCGATGCGGACCCGCAGCGTCGGCTGGCAGGGATCAAAGTCCTGGTCCAGCTGATCGGCAGCGACCTGGCCACGGCCGAGGACGCTGAGCTGATGAGCGCGCTGGCCGTGGGCATCCAGGACCGGGAACTGGACCGTCTGGCCTCGTTCGACGGCGTCCCCGGCGTCCCCGGCGTCCGTCCCGAAGCCGTTCAGCGGCCGCCCCGTGAGGTGCGCCTGCCGTCCCGGAACAAGGCGGTACCGGTCGGTTCTGCGGCGGCGGCACTCGTGCTGGAGGAGGCGGAGAAGCTCATCGCCGCCGCGGCCCAGCGCTTTTCGCGGTAGGGGCCGGTGTCAGTCCGCGACGCTGCTGCGGTACGTCGCCAGGAACGTGGAGATCCTCCGTACGGCTTCCTCGATGTCCAGGACCGACGGGAGGATCACAAAGCGGAAGTGGTCCGGCGCAGGCCAGTTGAAGGCCGAGCCGTGGGAGACCAGGATTTTCTGGTCCTGGAGCAGGTCAAGGACGAACTGCTCGTCACTCCTGATCGGGTAAAGCTCCGGGTCAAGGCGTGGGAACAGGTACATCGCTCCGGCGGCGGGGACGCACGTGACGCCGGGAATGGCCGTCAGGAGCTTGTATGCGAGGTCGCGCTGGTCGCGCAGCCTGCCACCGGGCCGCACCAGCGCCTCGATGCTCTGGTAGCCGCCCAGGCAGGTCTGGATTGCATGCTGGGCCGGGACGTTGGGGCACAGGCGCAGCGATGCGAGGAGTTCGAGTCCTTCGCGGTAAGCGGCGGTGGCGGCGAGGGGGCCGGTGACTGCCACCCAGCCTGCCCGGTATCCGGGCATCCGGTAGGCCTTGGACAGGCCGCTGAAGGTCAGGCAGCACACGTCTTCAGCCACGGCGGCTGTGTGGATGTGTGTGGCTTCCTCGTACAGCACCTTCTCGTAGATTTCGTCAGAGAACAGGACCAGGTTGTGCTTCCGTGCCAGCGTGGCGAACTGTTCCAGGATGTGCCGCGGGTACACCGCACCCGTGGGATTGTTCGGGTTGATGATCACGATCCCCTTGGTGCGGCTGGTGATCTTTGCCTCGACGTCGGCCATGTCCGGCCACCAGTGCTCCGCCTCGTCGCAGAGGTAGTGCACGGGCTTGCCGCCGGTCAGGGTCACTGCGGCCGTCCAGAGGGGGTAGTCGGGTGCCGGGACCAGGATTTCGTCGCCGTTTTCCATAAACGCCTGCAGGCACATCGAGATCAGTTCGCTGACGCCGTTGCCGATGAAGATGTCCTCCACGCCGATCTGCATGAGCCCGCGCGTCTGGTAGTACTGCGAGATGGCGGTCCGGGCGGAGAAGATGCCCTTGGAGTCGCTGTACCCCTGGGCGCCCCGCAAATGGTGGATCATGTCCACCACCACGGACTCCGGCGCCTCCATGCCGAACGGCGCGGTGTCCCCGAGGTTCATCTTGAGGATCCGGTGCCCTTCGGCTTCCATGACCTTGGCCGCCTGGAGGATGGGCCCGCGGAGCTCATACCGGACGTTCTGGAGTTTGCTGGAGTGTTGCATAGCGCGCATGGTTGATCTTTTCACAGCGGGGGCCATTGACCGCAGTACTGACTGGAACCAGACTTTCACTGAGCCTGCATCCCGCCGCGCCGCGTCCCAGGAGGAAGCCATGACCAGCCAGGAAACCCAGCCGGAAACAGCCCGCCGCGCGGGCCGGGAATGGTTCAAAAGCGCCGTGGTCTACCAGATCTACCCCCGCAGCTTTGCCGATTCCGACGGCGACGGCGTGGGCGACCTCCGCGGAATCATCGGGCGGCTGGACTACCTCCGGAACCTGGGTGTCGACGTCGTCTGGCTGTCCCCGGTTTACCGCTCGCCGCAGGACGACAACGGCTACGACATCAGCGACTACCGGGACATCGACCCGGTGTTCGGCGACCTCGGCATCCTGGACGAACTGTTGGCCGGCCTGCACGGCCGCGGCATGAAGCTGGTGATGGACCTGGTGGTCAACCACACCTCGGACGAGCATCCGTGGTTCGTCGAATCCCGCTCGTCCAAGGACAGCCCCAAACGGGACTGGTACTGGTGGCGGGCTCCGCGGGACGGTGTGGAGCCGGGAGCACCCGGGGCGGAACCGAACAACTGGGGCTCTGCGTTCTCCGGCCCGGCCTGGGAATACGACGCCGCCAGCGGCGAGTACTACCTGCAC
>DATCVX010000192.1:0-12274 GCA_036566705.1 Arthrobacter sp.
CCCGGCCTGATCGGCCATGGCGTGGTCCTGTCGGCAGCCACGGACAGCGCTGACATCACCGTGCAGGTGGCCTTCGATGCGCTCCTGGCCCTCGGCGACCAGGTGCCCGCAGATGTTCTCCGGGAAACGGTGCCCGGGGTCGCATGGGACGCCGCAGGCTTCGCAGGCACGGCACTGGCACCCAACGATGAGCCAGCCGTCCGCGCGCTCTGGGCCGGCCATGGCCCGCCGCAAGGAACCGACCCGACCCAGCCAGTGCCCGGCACGTACCCCGATGCCGCCGTCGCCCGCGCCGCCGTAAACCGGTACGAACGCGACCCCGAGGCGCGGCGGGCATGCATCGCGCATCGCGGCACCAACTGCGCGGCGTGCGGTTTCTCCTTCGAGCTGGCCTACGGGGAGCTCGGCAAGGACTTCATCGACGTCCACCATGTTGTCCCGGCCTCGCAGCTTGGCAACGGCTACCTGCTGGACCCGCTCACGGACCTGGTTCCGCTGTGCGCCAACTGCCATGCGATGGCGCATTACGGGGTCAGTTCACCGCGGAGCGAGGCCGAGCTGCGGCACCTCATCGCCGCCGCCGGCTACCTCCGCGGAACCACCGTGACTCCCGAGGAGCTTGAGGCCCAGCGGGCCGCCCGCGAGATCCTCGGCCCCTGAGGAACCGGCCGGCGCGAAACAGCCCCCGCTCTGGACTCTTGGGCGGGCGCCGATCACACTGGCTACAACAGCTGGCCGGGCCGGCCGGAATTGCACGCAGAAAATCCGGCAGGGAATGGGCAGCTGCATATATCGGGAGCTTTACCGCGGTGCTGTTCCGCATCTGTGAAAGGACCTGGCCATGCCGGATCTGTCAGCATTCTTCCCGCTGATTGCCGCGATTATCGGGGCGATACTGGTGGTCGGTTTTGTGTGGGTGGCCATCAAACTGATGTGGAAAGTGGCGGAGCCCAATGAGGCCCTGATCATCTCCGGCCTGACCCGCGGAACCCTGGATACCCGGGCCGGCATGGATTTCAAGATTGTCACCGGAAAGGGTGCCCTGGTATTTCCTGGCCTGCAGACCGTCCGCACGCTCTCCCTCACCCTGAATGAAACCGAACTCAAGGTTTCCTGCGTCACCTCCCAGGGCATCCAGGTGATTGTGGAAGGCGTGGTCATTTACAAAATCGGTGACGCCCCGCCGTTTATCGCAAATGCGGCCAGGCGCTTCCTGGGCCAGCAGCCCAAAATGGAAAGCCAGGTCTACAACGTCTTTGAGGGCCACCTGCGGTCCATTATCGGAAGCATGACCGTGGAGGAGATCATCCGCGAACGGGACAAGCTGGGTTCGCAGGTCCGCAGCGCCAGCGGGGTGGAAATGGAGAAGCTGGGCCTCGTGGTGGATTCGCTGCAGATCAAGGACCTGCAGGACCCCACCGGGTACATCCAGAACATCGCCAAGCCGCACATCGCCCAGGTGAAAATGGAGGCCCGCATCGCCGAGGCCACCCGGAACCGTGAGGCGGCCGAGAAGGAAGCCGAGGCGGCTGCCCTGATCGCGGACGCGCAGAGCGTTTCGGCCATCCGGCAGTCGGTGGCACAGGCCAACGCCGAGCGGGCCAAAGCCAACGCGGCCCAGGCGGGTCCGCTGGCCGATGCCACGGCCCGGCAGCAGGTGGTGGTCCAGGAAACGGAAGTGGCCAAGCTCGAAGCGGACCGGGAAGAGCAGAAGCTCCAGACCACCGTCCGGAAGCCCGCCGACGCCAAGGCCTACGCCAAACGCACCGACGCCGAAGGCCAGAAGGCCGCCGACATCAGCGCCGCCGAGGCACTGGCCCGCCGCACCGAGCTCGAAGCCCAGGCCAACGCCCGCCGCACCGAACTCCAGGCACAGGCGAACGCCACCGCCGCTGCTGCCGCGGCCGGAGCCACCAAGGTCACCGGCGAGGCCGAAGCCGCCGCCACCAAAGCCCGCGGTGATGCCGCGGCGTCCGCCATCAAGGCCAAAGCCCTGGCCGAGGCCGACGGTATCAAGGCCCGCGCCGAAGCCCTCGGGACCAACCAGGACGCGGTCATCTCGCAGCAACTGGCCGAAAACATGCCGGCCATCATCGCCGCAGCGGCTGAGCCCTTCTCCCACGTGGGCCAGATGACGGTGTTGAACGGCGGCGAAGGCGTCAACAAGATGCTCGGCGGAATCCTCGCCCAGGTGGGCGATTACCTTCCCGCCCTGTCCTCGGCACTGAAGGACAGCCGGGAAGGCAAGCGGCCCCCGAAAGCCCCGGATGCATAAAAACGTTGACCGGAGCCTCACCGGCAAGATCGGGCGGGTGACCGGACGCATCGGCCCCGGCACCATCGGCGAAGTGATGCTGCCCTATCTGGGCGGCACCATCGCGTTCCACGCCCACCCCTTCGACAAGACGAGCATCTACGCGGTCGGCGACGAAGTGCTGGTCATCTATTTTGAGCCGCCGCAAACCGTCTATGTGGACGAACTTCCGGATGTGCTGCGGCACAGCGAGAAACCCTGACCCGGCGCTCCTGATCTGTTAACCCAACCTTTCCCTGCTCTCTACCCGCGTGCCCCCGCACCGTCAGCCCGGGCGGCCACCGTGGAGGGGTGAGGATCGCAATTGTCGCTGAATCATTCCTGCCACTGATGAACGGGGTGACCCACTCCATCCTGCGAGTGCTGGAACACCTGGAGGAACAGGGCCACGAGGTCCTGGTCATTGCACCCTCAACGCTGGACACCAAGGACACCGCAGTCCCCGAGGCTGTGCACGGCGCATTGGTGTACCGGCTGCCCTCGGTCCCGCTGGCCGGGTACACCAACGTCCGTGTGGCGATGGGCGGTGTGTACCGGGTCAAGCGAATCCTTGCCGACTACGCACCGGACGTCGTCCACCTGGCGTCGCCTTTTGTCCTGGGCTGGCGGGCCGTGCAGGCTGCGCACCAGCTGGGCATCCCCACCGTGGCCATCTACCAGACCGAAGTGCCCAGCTACGCCGCCCGGTACGGCGTGCCGTTCCTGGAAAACTGGGCATGGAACCGGGTGGAGAACATCCACCTGCTGGCCAGCCGGACGCTCGTCCCGTCCACGTTCGCCCTGAACCAGCTCCGCGGCCGCGGCATTCCGCGCGTGGACATGTGGCGGCGCGGCGTGGATACTGCCAGGTTTTCGCCCGGAAAGCGCGACGACGGCTGGCGGGCTTCGATGGCACCCGGCGGTCAGCGGATCATCGGCTACGTGGGCCGGCTGGCTATCGAGAAGCAGGTGGAGGACCTGGCCGCCCTGGCCCGCATTCCCAATGCGAAGCTGGTGATCGTGGGTGACGGCCCTCAGCGGGCGACGCTGGAGGAAGCCCTGCCGGATGCCGTGTTCACCGGATTCCTCGGCGGGGAGGACCTGGCGAAGGCGGTGGCGTCCTTCGACCTCTTTGTCCACCCCGGCGAGTTCGAGACGTTCTGCCAGACCATCCAGGAGGCCATGGCATCGGGGGTGCCGGTAGTGGCCACGGGGCGGGGCGGCCCCCTTGACCTGGTGGAAAACTCCCGCACCGGCTGGCTCTACCGGCCAGGCGACCTGGCCGGCCTGCGGGCGCACGTCATGGACCTGATCGGCGACGACGCCAAGCGCCGCGCCTTCGCCGCGGCGGCCCACGCCTCGGTGCAGGACCGCACCTGGCCTGCGCTGAGCGCCGAACTGGTGCGGCACTACCGCTCGGTGATCGCCGGCAAGCCCGCGGTTGCGCCGGGCCCGCGCCCGCCGGGTTCCCTGGCCGAGCCTGCGAGGCTAGGGCGCGGGTGGGGACTGTGAGGGTCTCGGTCATCGGCTGCGGCTACCTCGGCGCCGTCCACGCCGCCACGCTCGCCTCGATGGGCCACACGGTGGTGGGCATCGACGTCGACGCCGCCAAGGCGGACCATCTCAGCCACGGGCACGCGCCCTTCTTCGAACCCGGCCTGGACGAACTGCTTCGGGACGGGCTGGCCACCGGCCGGCTCACGTTCTCCACGGACTTCGCGGATGCCGGACGCGCCCAGGTCCACTTTCTGTGTGTGGGAACGCCGCAGTCCAAAACGTCCGACGGCGCCGACCTCACCTTCCTGGTGTCCGCCGCCAAGGCGCTGCTCCCGCATCTGGCAGGGGGCGCCGTCGTCGTTGGGAAATCCACGGTGCCCGTAGGCACTGTGGAGATGCTCCGCGGAATCCTGGCGAGGCGGCCCGACGTGCTGCTGGGCTGGAACCCGGAATTCCTGCGGCAGGGCACAGCGGTCAAGGATTCACTGGTTCCGGACCGGCTGGTTTACGGCGTCTCCGGCGGGCGGGCCGCCGCTTTCGATCCCGGGACGGGTGCGCCGCGGGGCGTGACCGCGGCCCTGGATGCCGTCTACGAGCCGCTGCTGAACGCCGGCATTCCCAGGCTCGTCTCCAACTACGCCACTGCCGAGCTGATCAAGTCCGCCGCCAACGCCTACCTGGCCACCAAGGTCAGCTTTATCAACGCGATGTCAGAACTGTGCGATGCCTCCGGCGCCGACGTCACCGAACTCGGCGAAGCGATGGGGCTCGATCCGCGGATCGGAAGCCGGTACCTGCACGCCGGCCTCGGGTTCGGCGGCGGCTGCCTGCCCAAGGACATCCGCAGCTTCCGCGCGCAGGCCGCTGCTTTGCAGGTGCGCTCGGTGGACGAGTGGATGGGTGTGGTGGATGGCATCAACGTGGGCCAGCGCGCCCGCACTGTGGATCTTGCCCGTGAACTCTGCGGGGACCTGGCCGGCCGGACTGTCACTGTCCTCGGTGCCGCGTTCAAGCCGGACACCGACGACATCCGCGACTCCCCCGCGCTCGACGTCGCGGCCCGGCTGGCCGCGGCCGGCGCCCACGTGACGGTGACCGACCCGAAAGCCATCAACAACGCCTGGATGCGCTACCCGCAGCTGCGTTTTGAGGTCTCCGCCCGGCGCGCGCTCGAGGGCGCAGAGCTGGTGCTGCTGCTCACCGAGTGGGAGGAATACCGGCAGCTGTGCCCGGCCCTGGCCGGCGGCCTGGTCCGCCGGAAGGTCATTCTGGATGCCCGGAATGTTCTGGACGCGATGGCCTGGGAGGCTGAAGGCTGGGTTGTCCGGGGACTGGGCCGCCCGACCGTGCCCCGGAATGCCGAGGCCCTGACCGAAATGCGCAACTAATTGTCTCCTTTTCGATATCCGGGAGTCCTTGCGATGTAGTAAGCACACTGATTGAATTGGATGGCCGGGGTGAGGCATCGGCACCACTTATCGAAAAAGGAAGTGTGATCATGGGAATTCTTGGATTTCTCATTTTGGGCCTGATAGCTGGAGCGATTGCCAAGGCAATCCTGCCCGGCAGGCAAGGAGGAGGCTGGCTCGTCACCCTCGTCCTGGGCGTGGTCGGCGCAATCCTGGGCGGCTGGATCGGCTCCCTGATCTTCGGCGGCGGACTCGCTGAATTCTTCGACCTCAGGACCTGGCTGCTGGCTATCCTGGGCTCCATCATTGTCCTGCTGGTCTATGGCATGGTCGCCAAGCGCGGCAGCCGCGTCTGACAGTTACCAGCAACTGCGCAATTACCAGCAACTGCGCAAAGGCGCCGTCCCCCGCAAAAGGGAACGGCGCCTTTGCTGTGTGCCCGGCACTGATCCCCCTCCGCCGGAAACCGATTCCAGCCCGCCGCATTGATATCGCGGATTCGCACTTTATGATGTGCGTGGGGGTGATTGCGTCATGGCGGGATCAGGACGGCACAGCGGGGATTTGCCCGGGGGATCTTTTGGCGATGACGCTTCGGCGGCGGAGACCTCCAAGCCGGGTACCCTCCCCGTGTTTGCCGGCCCCTCAGCGGCCAGCAACGCCATGTTCGAGGCGAGCCCCGATGCCCTGCTCGCGATCGCCGAAGACGGCCGGATCCGGATCGCTAACGCCGCCGCATCCCGGCTGTTCGGCGTAGCCGCCCACGAACTCGTTGGCAGTGACCACCGGGCGCTGCTGTCTGAGGGCTTCCGGAACGAAATCGAGCAGATCTTCCGGCACCTCAGGAACCAGGAGCCGATCCCGCCGCGTGAAGTCTATGGAGTCCACAGCGACGGCACCGAGTTCGCTGCCGAGCTGGCCGGCGCCTTGGTCGAATCCGCGGACGGACCCCAACTGCTGGTCTCGGTCCGCAGCACCTCGCACCGGAAGGCCGCGGACGCAGACCTGCGCGAGGCCATGTCGCTGCTGACCGCAACCCTCGAATCCACCGCGGACGGCATCCTGGTGATCAGTTCGGACGGCAGCGTGGCGGGGTTCAATGACCAGTTCCTCAAGATGTGGGGCATTCCAGCCGAGCTCCTGGAAGGCGACAGTGAAGAGCCCGTCATGCGGCTGATCCTCTCCCAGGTTGAGGATCCCGAGGCCTTCATCGCACGGCTCACCGAAGTGGAGGACCGCCCCGAAGCGGAAAGCCACGATGTGCTGGATTTCAAGGACGGCCGGACGTTTGAACGGTACTCGCGGCCCCGCCGGGTGGGCGAAAAGATCGTGGGCCGGGTATGGAGCTTCCGCGACGTCACCCCGCGGCGGAAGGCCCAGGAGCAGGCTCAGCAGGCCATGCTGGACCTCGCCGCCCAGGCCGAACAGCTCCGGGCCCTTGCTTTCCAGGATCACCTGACCGGGCTTGCCAACCGGGCAGTCTTCAACGACGGCCTGGCAGCAGCGCTGCGCGAGCCGCGCCTCAAGACGGTGGACGTTTTGCTGGTTGACCTGGACGATTTCAAGGAAGTCAACGACATCCTGGGCCACCAGGCCGGCGACGACATGCTGGTGGAGGTGGCGCGCCGGCTCCGCGGCTGCGTCCCCACCGCGGATGTGGTGGCCAGGCTGGGCGGGGACGAGTTTGTGGTTTTGCTGACAGCATGCCCTGACGCCGATGAGATTGCGGCGTGCATCGTCAGGTGCCTGCACGTGCCGGTCACCATCAACGGCACGGTTTTGAGGCCCAGCCTGAGCCTGGGAATGTCGTCTGCCGGTGCGGAAGCCATCACTCCGTCCGAGCTGCTGCGGCAGGCCGACATTGCCATGTACGCGGCCAAGGCCGCTGGCAAAAACCGCTTCATGCGGTTCCATCCGGAAATGATGGCGGCCCTGGTGCAGCGCACGGACATGGAAGCCGGGCTCCAGCTGGCTGTTCCCCGCGGTGAGATCTCGGTGGTGTTCCAGCCCATCGTGTCGCCGCGGATGGGGAAAGTGGTGCAGGTCGAGGCGCTGGCCAGGTGGGACCGGGGCGGCGTGCGCGTCCCGCCGGCAGTGTTTATCCCCCTGGCGGAGCACAGCGGACTAATCAGCGAGATCGGGGAGGAAGTGATGGCGCTCAGCCTCGTGCAACTGGCGCCATGGTTGGGCGAGGACCCGTCGCGGTCGCTCGCAGTCAACGTCTCCGGCGTGCAGCTGCAGGACACCAACTTTGCCGCCAGCGTCCTCGGCCTCACCGAAGCCACCGGCGTGGGCGCCTACCAGCTGGTCCTGGAAGTCACCGAGAGTGTATTTTTCGACGCCGACTGCAGCCTGATCAAGCAGCTCAGCAGCCTGCGCGAGGCCGGAGTCCGGGTGGCGCTGGATGACTTCGGCACCGGCTATTCCTCGCTGGGCCGGCTCCAGGAACTCCCCGTGGACACCGTCAAGATCGACCGGACATTTGTGTCCATGGTGCGGACCGGTGAGGAGCGGCTGCCGATCCTCAGTTCCATGATCAATATGGCGCACAGCCTGGGCCTGACAGTCACTGCCGAGGGCGTGGAAACGGCCGCGCAGGCGGACTACCTGACGGCGCTGGAGTGCGATTCGCTGCAGGGATACCTGTTCTCCCTCCCGGAAACAGGGAGCCGGCTGGAGCTTGCCGTGCGTCAGGCGGAGCAGACGATTGACGCGCTGGACGGCCGCCCGGGCTGACCCGGCGGCTGGAGTCCCTGCCGGGAGGCAGCCACAGGTAGCCGCCACGCGAGGAGAATGATCCTATGGATGTCGTTGTCATCGAAACCCGGCCGCTCGGTGACCGCAGCTACCTGGTCCACGACGGGCAGGTGGCGCTGGTCATCGATCCGCAGCGGGACACGGACCGGGTGGAGGCCGCGGCCGCTGAAGCCGGCGTCAGGATCACCCATGTTGCTGAAACCCACCTGCACAACGACTACCTCACCGGCGGGCTCATCCTGGCCCGCACGCACGGTGCCGCGTACCTCGTGAACGGGGCGGACGCCGTCGAGTTTGACCGCGTGAAAATAGCCGACGGCGACACAGTCCGGGTGGGCCGGCTCACCGTGAAGGCGGTGGCCACGCCGGGACACACCCACCACCATCTCAGCTACGTCGTGACGGACGGCAAGCAGCAGGCGGTGTTCTCGGGCGGCAGCCTGCTGTACGGGTCGGTGGGGCGGACGGACCTGGTCAGCGACCACGACACCGAGAAACTCACCCATGCGCAGTACTCCTCAGTCAGACGCCTGGCCGCCGAGGCAACGCCGGACGCCGCCCTGTACCCCACCCACGGGTTCGGCTCGTTCTGTTCGTCCGGGCCGGCGTCGGGCGTCCATGGCTCCACCATCGCTGAACAGCAGGGCACCAACCACGCCTTCACGGATCCGGATGAGGACCACTTTGTGCGGGAGCTCATCAACAACCTGACCGCCTATCCGTCCTATTACGCGCACATGGCGCCAGCCAACCGGAAGGGCCCCGTCCCCGCGGACCTTGCCGTGCCGGAATCACTCAATCCGGACGAGCTCACCGGCAGGCTGGCGGACGGCGAATGGGTGGTGGACCTGCGCAACCGCGTCGCGTTCGCCAGCAGCCACCTGCAGGGATCGGTCAGCTTCGAGTACGGCCGCGGCTCCAGCTTCACCGCGTACCTGGGCTGGGTCCTGCCGTGGAACCGGCAGCTGACACTGGTGGGCGCCCGCGACGACGTCGAGAAAGCCATCCGGGACCTGTCCCGGATCGGCATCGACTCCCCCGACGCCGCACTTGGAACGGAACCGGCGGCACTCGCGCCGGGCACCGCCGTCGTGCACTATCCGCGCGTGGGCTGGCACGAACTCAAACACGGGCGCGGCGCCGGGGACGTGGTGCTGGACGTGCGGCGCACGGACGAGTACGACGGCGGGCACGTGGCCGGGGCGGTGAACATCCCGCTGCATGAGCTGCTGGGGCGGATGGCCGAGATTCCGCCGGGCACGGTGTGGGTGCACTGCGCCACCGGATACCGTTCCGGAGTGGCGGCCAGCCTGCTCCAGCGCGCCGGCCGGGACGTAGTCCACGTGGACGGAAGGTACGGCCCTTCTTGAGCTGTGAGGGATATCATAAGGATGCGCCTCCGCCCAGGTCTCGGGCGGGCCCAGGTCTCACGTTTTTATGGGTAACGGGCGCACCTATGGGGAGGGATCCGCGTGTCTCAGACAGGTCTCCTGGAGCAACGTCCCGCCACAGGCACGCGCAAGGCCACGCTGGTGTGGCTGATCGCGTCTGGTGCTGTGGTGCTGGCCGTTCTTGGGCTGTATTTCGCCGCCAACAGCGGCACTCCCGCCGCGCTCGTCGCGGGTGATTTCTCCATCCTCCTGGCTGCCATCCTGGCGGGTCGCAGTTGCGCTGCCGCCGCACGCCGCGCCGGCGCCAACGCGCGGGCCTGGACGCTGATGTCGGTAGCCGCTTATGTCTGGGCGGCCGGCCAGCTCGTCTGGACGTACTACGGCCTGGCCAACAACCACGTGTATCCGTTCCCGTCCCTGGCGGACGTCCTGTTCCTGTCGTATTCGGTGCCGGCGACGGTGGCGCTGTTCACCTTCAGGCGGCCAGGCGGCACCACCCGCGTGGGGCTGGCCCGCACGGTCCTGGACGCGGCGGTGATAGCCGGCGCGGTCCTGGTGGTCAGTTGGTATACGGCGCTGGGCCCAGCCTTCAGCGCGGAAGGCGATCTCCTGACCCGGCTCACGTCCATGGGCTATCCCGTGGTGGACGTGGTCATCACATCCCTGGTGCTGGTGCTCGGGATGCGGCGGCAGCCCGGCGAGCGGCTGCCGTGGCTGTGTTTCGGCGGCGGCCTGCTGGTCCTCACCATCACGGACAGCACCTACGTGCGGCTCACGTTCGACGGCGTCACGGGCGTCACCGGATCCCCCCTCGCCCTGGGCTGGATCGGCGCCTTCCTCCTGATTGCGCTGGCACCGCTGCTCCCCTACGCGGAGAACCCGCGGCCGGACCGCAAGGCTTTTGCGCTGGCCCTTGAACTGCTCCCCTACGCGCCGATCCTGCTGGCTGTGGTGATGATCGCCCAGCCGCATGTCAGCGAGATGAGCGCCTTCCTGCTGACGGTAGCCAGGGTCACCGTGGCACTCATCCTGGTCCGCCAGGTCCTGATCATCATCGAGAACCTCACCCTCACCACCGGCCTGGAGCAGCAGGTTGCTGCCCGGACGGCGGAGCTCGAGGGCCTCGGCGCGATCGTCAACTCCTCCTCGGACGCCATCCTGAGCGCCACTCCGGAGGGCGTTATCACCAGCTGGAACCCGGGCGCAGAGCGGCAGTACGGTTACTCTGCCGAAGAGGCGATCGGCCGCGACGCGCGGTTCCTGCTGCCGCCGGGCAGCACGGACGGCGACGACGAGGTGGTCGAGCAACTCCTCGAAAGCGGCGAAGCCACGAGCTTTGAAACCGAACACCGGGCCAAGGACGGGGCCGTCATCCCGGTCTCCGTGACCGTCTCTCCCATCCGCAAAGACGGGAACCTCCGCGGCATCGCAGTTATCTCCCGGGACATCACCGTGCGCCGGGCGGCTGAGCAGGAACTGAAGGCGGCGCGGGAAGCGGCTTTGGAATCCAGCCGGCTCAAGTCCGAGTTCCTGGCCACCATGAGCCACGAGATCCGCACCCCCATGAACGGTGTGGTGGGACTGACCGCGCTGCTGCTCGAGACGCCCCTTGACGAGACACAGCAGCAGTATGCGCAGGGCGTCAAGGGAGCGGGCGAGGCGCTGCTGGCCCTCATCAACGACATCCTGGACTTCTCCAAGCTGGAGGCCGGCAAGGTGGACCTCGACGTCCGCCCCTTTGACCCGCGCGCGCTCGTGGAGGAAGTGGCCGGCCTGCTGACCGAACCCGCGCAGGTCAAGAACCTTGAGCTGATCGCCTACTGCGAGCCCGGCGTCCCGGCCAGGCTCCACGGCGATTCCGGCCGGATCCGCCAGATTCTGCTCAACCTCGCCTCCAATGCCGTGAAGTTCACGGCCGCCGGCGAGGTGTCCATCCAGGTGAAAGTGGAAACCCCCGACGCACGGCCCGGCGCCACCGCCATGGTCTATTTCGAAGTCCGCGACACCGGCATCGGCATCGATCCGGCCGACCACGCGAGGCTGTTCGAGTCATTCTCCCAGGCGGACGCCTCCACCACCCGGCGCTATGGCGGCACCGGCCTGGGCCTTGCCATCTGCCGCCGGCTCACGGAAGCCATGGACGGCGAGATCGGGCTGGACAGCGCCCTGGAGGAAGGCAGCACCTTCTGGTTCCGAATCCCGCTGCCGGTGGCGCCGCCGTCGACCGATCCTGTTCCCGCGGCCGGCTTCCTCGCCGGACTTCGGGTCCTGGTGGTGGACGACAACGCCACCAACCGCCTGGTCCTGGAATCGCAGCTGCGTGGCTGGAAGCTGCAGCCGGAGGCGGTTCCCGACGCCAAGGCTGCCCTGGCCCGGGCACGCGAGGCAGCAGCGGCCGGGACGCCGTTTGACCTCGCCGTACTGGATCTCTGCATGCCGGACACCGACGGGCTGGCACTGGCCCGCGAAATCAAAGCCGACGCCGGGCTGGCGGACATTCAGCTGATCATGCTCACCTCCACGATGCAGGTCAACGCCGCCGAGATCGCCGGCGCCGGGGTCCGCGAATGGCTGATGAAGCCGGTCCGCAGCTCCGAGTTCTACAACCGCCTGGTACGCCTGATGTCCCGCCGTGAGCAAGCTGCAGCCACCGCTGCGCCTGCCGCGCCTGCGGCGGCCGCGGCCTCCGCAGCCGAACCGGCCACCCCCGAGGGGCCCTCGCGCGGCCGCATCCTGGTGGTGGAGGACAACGAGGTGAACCAGCTGGTGGCCCGCGCCACCGTGACCAAGTTCGGCTTCACGGTGGACGTGGTTGCCGACGGCGCCGAGGCCGTTGCCGCCACCGCCCGGAGCCAGTACGCCGCCGTCCTGATGGACTGCCACATGCCGGTGATGGACGGCTTCGAGGCCACCCGGGTCATCCGGCG
>DATCVX010000193.1:0-3705 GCA_036566705.1 Arthrobacter sp.
CGCAAGATCAAGGACGAAGGCACCCTGTCCGATCCCGGCAAAATGCTGCGGATCGCCGACGTCGTCACGCAGAACCTCACCGTGGACGAGGGGCTGGCCTCGGTGCCTTCCCTGCTCACCATCGGTAACCGGCTGAAAAACATCGACATCAGCAAGGTTGCGTTCGTTGCCGTTCCCACCACCACAGCGCTGCAGGATCCGAACCGGCTGGAGATAGCCGAGCCTGCAGGCGCCCAGCTGTTTTCGGCCCTCCGCAAGGACGTGGACCTCACCGACCCCGCTGCGCCCACCACGCCGTCGCCTTCTGACCCGGCAACTCCTGCCCCCACCGCAACGCCGACCGAAACTGTCCCGCCTGCACCTCCCTACGACAAGGCACTCCAGCCGGTGACGGTGGCGAACGGCACGGGCGTTCCCGGGCGGGCGCAGGAGATCATCCAGGCGCTGGTGACCGGCGGTTTCACCCAGACCGGCCGGCTGGAAGCCCAGCCCGTTGCTCAGTCCGTGGTCTACTACGGACCCGAGTTCGCCGATGTGGCCGCGGACGTGGCCGCCCTGCTTGGAATTCCTGCGGCGCAGGTCCTGCCCGCCCCGGCGGTGGGCGGGGTGCAGGTCTACCTCGGCACCGACTTCACCAGCGGCGCTACGTACGGCGCCGTGGCCCTGCCTGAGGACATCGTGAACCAGACTGCCGGTGACGCCGTCTGCCAGCAGGCGAACCCGGACCTCATCGTCGCCGGCTGAACGGGAAGCCCCCGCATTCAAGCAAAAAGGCGGGCCGGTCACAGGTGACCGGCCCGCCTTTCGTTCGCGGCTTACCAGATGCTGACGCGGTCCTCGTGCGGCATCCACATACCGTCCTGTTCCGTCACGCCAAACGCCTCGTGGAATGCATCCAGGTTCTTGGCGATCGCATTGGTCCGGAACTCGTTGGGGGAGTGCGGATCCGTGGCCAGCCTCCGGATGGCTTCCTCCGACCTGATGACCTGCCGCCAGCCGGCGGCCCACGACGCGAAGAAGCGCTGCTGCCCGGTCAGCCCGTCAAGGACTTCCGGCTCCTTGCCGTCAAGGCTGATGAGATAGGCCTTGTAGGCGATGGTCAGCCCGCCCAGGTCGCCGATGTTTTCGCCGAGCGTCAGGCGTCCATTGACGTTGTGGTCCGGCGCCGCATAGGGGGACAGCGCGTCGTACTGGGCCACAAGCTTGGCTGTCAGTTCCTCGAACGCCTTCCGGTCCTCTTCGGTCCACCAGTTCCGGAGCGCGCCGCCGCCGTCGAACTGGGAGCCCTGGTCGTCAAAACCGTGGCCGATCTCGTGGCCGATTACGGCCCCGATGCCCCCGTAATTGACGGCGTCATCCGCATCGGCGGTGAAGAACGGCGGTTGCAGGATGGCGGCCGGGAAAACGATCTCATTGAGCATTGGGTGGTAGTAGGCGTTGACCGTCTGCGGGGTCATCAGCCACTTGTTGAGGTCCACAGGTTTGCCTACCTCGTCGAGGTGGCGGTCGACGTCGGCATTGTGCGCCCGCTCAACGTTCCCCAGGAGGTCCTTGGGGTCGATTTCCACGGCGGAGTAGTCAATCCACTTGTCCGGGTAGCCGATCTTTGCCCGGAATGCGGCCAGCTTCCGCAGGGCTTCGGCTTTGGTGTCCTCTCCCATCCACTCAAGTCCGGTGATGCTTTGGCGGTAGGCCTCGATGAGGTTGGAGACCAGGGTCTGCATGCGTGCCTTGTGCGTTTCGGGGAAGTGCCGTGAGACGTAAATCTGTCCGACGGCTTCACCGAGTGCTGCTTCGACGACGCCGACCCCCCGCTTCCAGCGGTCCTTGTTCCGCGGTGTGCCGCTGATGGTGGTTCCGTAGAACGCAAAATTCGCGTCCACGAACGCTTGGGACAGGTACGGCGCGGCGGCACCGATAACCCGCATGGCAAGCCATTCCTGCCACGCGCCCAGGGGCTCCGATTCGAGCAGTCCGCTGGCGCCGCTAAAGAAGTCCGGTGTGCTGACGACAATTTCCTGCCGCTTGTCGGCGTCGATGCCTGCGGCGTCGAACCACGTTCCGAGCAGGGGAAACAGCGCGGCAGCCTCGTCGGCGGTCTTGAGGTTGTACGTCTTCTGCGGGTCCCGCAGGGTGACGTTGTCCCAGTGGTATGAGGCCAGCCGGGTTTCCAGGCCCACCACCCGGGCGGACGCTTCCTCGGGATTCCCAACGCCGGCCAGGGTGAACATGGCGCGCACGTGATCCCCGTACGCTGCAACCATCGGCGCGAACTTCTCCTCGCGGTAGTACGACTCGTCCGGCAGTCCGAGGCCGCCCTGACCTGTGTACAGCAGGATGCGGTCCGGGTTCCCGGCATCGGGAGCCGGATAAATGTAGAAGAGTCCCGAGACATCTGCCCGGAAGAGCCGTCCTGCCAGGGCGACGAGCTCCGCAGCGGTGCTGGTGGCAAACACTTCGGCCAGCCGGTCACGGATGGGGTCCATGCCCCTGGCCTCCACAGTGGCCTCGTCCATGAAGCTGTTGTAGAGGTCGCCCACCTTCCGTTCGATGCCGCTGGCAGTCTCGCCCTTGCCGGCAGCCTCCTCGATGATGTCACGGACTGCGATTTCCGCCCCGTCCCGCAGTGCCGTGAAAGTTCCCTCAAGCGGCCGGTCATCCGGAATTTCGGTGGCCTTGAGCCAGGACCCGTTCACGTGCTGGTACAGGTCATCCTGCGGCCGGACGCTGTGGTCAATGTTGGACAGATCGATCCCCGAGATGGGCACGTAAGCTCCTTCGTGTGACGGTCCGCGCCGGTGCCGGCACCGGCGCGGGGTCTGCATGCTGGACGACAAGGACGGTGGTGCCCTCTCATCTTACGCACGCGTGCTACCCTCAAATGGTGCGCGCAGAGCTCCTCCTTCTTAGCTGCCGCGGCGAGGCCTCAGACGCGATCTAGCGCAAGGCCCACCCTCGTCGCGGAGTTTGTGTTGCCCGGCCACCTTTCAGATAAGAACCACAGAAAAGGCCCCGATAGTAATGCGAAACGCACAGAAGCCCTCAGGAATGCCCGCCCACCGTTACCGCCCGTTCCACGAGCAGATCACCGTTGAGGTGCCGGACCGCACCTGGCCGGACAAGATCATCACTAAGGCCCCGCGCTGGTGCGCGGTGGACTTGCGCGACGGCAACCAGGCCCTGATTGACCCGATGAGCCCCGCCCGCAAAATGAAGATGTTCGACCTGCTGGTCCGCATGGGCTACAAGGAGATCGAGGTCGGGTTCCCCTCTGCTTCACAGACCGACTTCGACTTCGTCCGCCAGCTGATCGAGGGCAACCACATTCCGGACGACGTCACCATCCAGGTGCTGACCCAGGCCCGCGAACACCTGATCGAGCGGACCTACGAGTCCCTGGTCGGCGCCAAACAGGCCATTGTCCACCTGTACAACTCCACGTCCGTCCTGCAGCGTCGCGTGGTGTTCAACCAGGACGAGGACGGAATCCTGGACATCGCACTCCAGGGCGCCCGGTTGTGCAAGAAGTACGAGGAAACGCTCGTCGACACACACGTCACGTATGAATACTCCCCGGAGTCCTTCACCGGAACCGAACTGGAGTACGCGGTCCGCGTGTGCAACGCCGTCGCCGACGTCTTCGAAGCCTCCGCGGACAGCCAGGTCATCATCAACCTGCCTGCCACGGTGGAAATGGCCACCCCG